>CAZEWB010000369.1:0-4510 GCA_964515655.1 uncultured Bacteroidales bacterium | reverse complement strand
TGTGTTGGGTGTGTTTGGTTTGTGTTTGCTATTTACAATATATCTGTTGTTTGTGTACAACATGTTATTTTATATTTGTTGTATATACAAAATAAATATATAAATATATGTAATATATAAACAACAAATATAAAATAACATGTTGTACACAAACAACAGATATATTGTAAATATCAAATATACAAATAGTAAGAATTATTGAAATAATCAAACAAGCAGTTAGGCAAATGTTAATTAATTTAAGTATTTTTGAAAAAACAATTTGCAATATGAATCCAGTATTTTCACGCACAAAGATCATCGCAACCATCGGACCGGCTTCGTCATCATACGAAATGCTGAAGAAACTTGTTGAAAAGGGTGTAGATGTTTTCCGCATGAATTTTTCTCACGGTAAATACGAGGAACATGCTGAGGTTTATAACAGGATAGTTGAACTACGAAAAAAGGAAAATATTGATATTGCTGTGCTTGCCGACCTTCAGGGACCTAAACTCCGCGTTGGAGAAATGGAGAATAACGGCGTACTGCTGGAAGATGGCGCTGAATTCAGTTTCGTGACGGAGAAATGTGTAGGGACAAAAATGATGGCTTACATGACCTATCAGCAGTTTCCGCAAGATGTCCAGCCGGGAGAAGAAATACTTATAGATGACGGAAAATTAAAATTACGTGTTACTGAAACAAATCGCAAGGATACAGTAAAATGTGTCGTTGTAAACGGTGGAATTTTATCATCAAAAAAAGGAGTGAACCTGCCTGATACAAGAGTATCGCTGCCAAGTCTTACCGAAAAGGACAAAGCGGACCTGGAATTTGCTCTGAGCCTTGGAGTCGACTGGGTTGCCCTTTCTTTTGTCCGCTCGGTAACTGACATTGTCGGGATCAAGAACTTTATCAGGAAACATAAAAAACATGCATTTGTAGTTGCCAAGATCGAAAAGCCTGAAGCGCTGACTGAGATCGACAATATTATTGACATGACCGATGCAATAATGGTTGCACGTGGTGACCTTGGCGTCGAAGTCCCCTTCCATGAAGTTCCGGTCATTCAGAAGCAGATCGTTGAAAAATGCATAGCAATTTCAAAGCCGGTGATAATTGCAACCCAGATGATGGAAAGTATGATAACAAATTTCCGTCCTACCCGGGCGGAGGCTACCGATGTGGCTAATGCTGTCCTTGACGGCGCCGACTGCCTTATGCTTAGCGGAGAAACATCTGTGGGCAAATACCCGGTTGAGACAATAGAGAGCATGTTCAGGATAATTACAAATGTCGAAGAAACCGCCTATCACTTTTTCCGCAGCGCTCCTCCTTCGGGCATGAGTCACACTTTTCTTACCGACTCAATTTGCTATAATGCCTGTAAACTTGCCGAGCAGTCAGGCGCCAGGGCAATTGTTACATTCAGCCATTCCGGCTACACGGCATTTAAAATATCAGGATATCGTCCCAAAGCAAAGATATTTGTCTTTACAGCCAACAGGGAACTTATTCCCCGTCTTGCTCTCGTGTGGGGCATCCGTGCATTTTATATGGAAGACCTGCATAATATTGATGAAGCTATAGAATTGTCGCTGAACATAATTGCAGAAAAACAACTTGTACAGTCAGGCGATTTTGTAGTACACGCCGGTTCCGCTCCGCTGCATCAGCGCGGTCAGGCGAATATGCTTAAGATAAGCTATGTGAAATAACCCGGGCTTTTATGGAAAGGAAAACAATAACTATAGGAGATACCTGCAAAAAATGCATGACCTGTGTCGGGGTCTGTCCAAACAGGATCATGGTGAAAAACGATGCAGGAGAAATTATTGCTTTACCCGACAGAGTATGTCGTTGCATTAAGTGCGGGCAGTGTATGGCTGCATGTCCGACAAAATCGATACTGGTAGAGGGACTTTCGTACGAAAATGATCTGTTCAACATATCGCTGCATACCGATAGTGATAATGTTTTCAACAGTATAATTCAGTCCCGCCGCTCAGTAAGGAATTTCAAAGATAAACCGGTACCTGCCGACCTGCTTGAGAAGATCGTGGAAGCAATATCTTTTGCGCCTCCTGCCTTTCCGCCGATAAAATACAGTCTGCTGGTTGTGCGCGACAGGGAACTTATCAGCAGTGCTTTTCCTGAAATGCTGGCCTTGTACGAAAAAATGGTTATGATGATGAAAAAGCCTGTAATGCGCTATTTTATCAGGAAGAAGATCGGCAGGCCCAGGTTCAGGTTGCTTGAGAGTCACCTTATGCCCAAACTGGAAGCAGATATTCCTTTAATGAAAGTCTCTGACGAAGATACTCTGATGCGCCATGCTCCCTCAATAATTCTGTTTCTTGCTGATAAGGACAGCGAAGATGTGACTGCCGATATCTATATTGCCGTGACAATAGGGACACTGGCTGCTCATTCGTACGGACTTGGCTCGACCATTACTGACATAATTCCTCCCGCCATACAGCGAAGCCCGACATTAAGGAAAATGTTTCGCATCCCTGACGACAAGGATGTGGTTGCTTCGCTTATCATAGGATTTCCGAAATACAAATACTTAAGAGGTGTGCGCAGGAAAATAAAATCTGTGGAGTGGATGTGATAAAGCAATCAATAAGGAGCCGGTATCTCTAACTGTTTACATATTATTTTACATAGTCTGTTGTCTATCTCTTTATGACGGGGAACTGAACTTTGTTTTCCTTCGGCATTAGCATAAATACTGTGTTTCGATCCTTCTCTTACCATTATACAATTATGCTTTTTCAAATATCTGATAAACTCACTGGTTTTCATAATGTAAATACTAATTTCCGCCTGAAGAATTTTCTTTTTGCATAAGATTTTTCAATTTTTTCTTTTTCCACATCCAACAATAACTTAATAGCATCAATAAGATTGTCTTTTAATTCCTCAACAGTTTTTCCCTGAGAGACGGCTGAAGGGTATTCCTGTATTTGCCCGACATAATATCCATTTTCGCCTTTTTCCACAAGCATGGTTAATTCCATTTTTTTCATAATATTAATTTTATACAAAAATACACATTCTCTATTCTCCGGCCAAAATTGTTTTTCCTTCAGCATAAAAATACATAGTATATCCTTTATTCACCCAATCATCCGGATTTTTAGAAATGTCAATAACAAAAATGCTTTCTGGCGGATCTGCTATTGGAGCAAAGTAAACTGTGTCTGAATTTGATTTTAAGGCATCATATCTTTCGTACATCTGCATATCGAATCTTTCTGCTCTTCTGCTGTAAAGATCTGCGCTGACTGTAAAGAGGTTTTTTGTAAAGAATATTGAGATGAAAAATCCGATATATAGTATTGTGGTTATTGTTTTATTGGGAATGCTGCGCGATATTTTGAATCTGTTATACCATACATTCAGGTTAATGAACCATACTATCAGAAAAAGAAGATACGAAACGTTCATTGTCCTGTGCTGGCCCAGAATGCCTGTGCCCCAGTATGCAGGGAAGGCCCCGATAAAGATCACGGCAAGCAAAAGAATGATCGGCTGCCACGGTTTAAGGTAAAAGGATGCAGCAAAAAGTTTGTTCTTTTCCGATAAGGTAATGTTCATTTTATAGAACAGAACCGATGCTATCAGCAAAGGAAGCGAACAGCACCATTCAAATAAAAAGCGTCCGGTCTGTGCACACGACATGTAAAAGGACTCAAAATAACGGTGATTCCCCGGAAAATAACTTCCCCTTATTTCATTCCCCGGCGACAGGATAACGATCAGTGAAAATAGGACAGTAATTATCAGCATTCCCATCATCGGGCCATTTATTCTTTTCTTTTTGAGGATGTAAAGAAGGTTTATTGAACCTATGAGAAGCCAGAGGGAAATCACATGAATTTCGTTCATTCCGTTAAGTACGAAAAGAAGTAAGGTCAATATTAAATAATGTATGGATTCATTCTTATATAGAAACTTTTTATTGTAGATCCCAATGAACATTGCTGCCACAAACAGAAACATTATGTTGCCTGCATGATATGTCACTGCCCCGGTGTACCAGTAAATCCCTTCTGCAAGATCCGGCATCTGGTGTAAGTATAATAATGTAAGGATCAACGAAACCTGAAGTTTTGTGTTGCTTTTGAGAGAGCCGGACATTAAGGCAGAAATAATAATATAGAAAGCAAAAACAGTAAGAACGATCAGGACTACCGGAACTGATTTATACATGCCAAACCATCCGAAAGTTATCGGATTTATGATCACCAGAAAATTCGAAAAATACCTGCCGTTCCAGTTCAGGTATTCACCTGCGAGGTTATCGAAAATATCGTAAGTCCGGCCTTTGACGGCATATGTGAAGTCATCGGCAATGGGGTGGACGTATAAACTAATGTATATGAATGGCAGTAACAACAGGATCAGTCCTGATGTGATCAGCAGGTTTTTATAATTCCTTAAAAAGTCTATCAGCGAAGAACCCATATTGCAAAAGTAGAATATTTATCGTTTAATGTCCTAAATCTCCAAGATCTTG
>CAZEWB010000368.1:0-4538 GCA_964515655.1 uncultured Bacteroidales bacterium | reverse complement strand
CGGCAACCCCGAATAAGTGTGAAAGAATAAGCCAAACCAAAACCGGTATTACCACCACGGAATGCAATGAGCCCGACATCGGTTTTCTCTTCTGTTTTTTCTTCTTTTATCTGTTGTTCCGGTTCCGGATAAAAGAATCCATGCGTAGAAACATGCAGGATACTGCAGTTTGACGCAATTGATTTAATTGAATCTTCTGTTGCAGCAGTCCCGGATAAATAAGTTGTTCCTATCTTTTTCTTTTTAAATATTTCTGCGATCTTGTCAGTTTCGGTTTTTGTTCCGGGAAGGTAATTCCATATTTTTTCAGTCGTGGTGTCTGTAGAGTATTCTATTCCTCCGAATAATCCGGCTGTCAGTTTTTCGTCCCATATTGTACTTTCGGGCATGGCAACTTTTCCGGTGGAACTTACCTGCTGAAGGTTTAAATTATCGCAGAGGTATATGTCTTTCCCTTTTCCCAGCGCAGCAAAAGATACTTTGTGTAAAATGCCATCGGGAGAATAATAAACAGTTTTTACATCTTTAAGATATGGCTCAAGCGGTTGCCAGATTATTTTGTAAAGAGCTTCATTAGTGTTTTCATTAGTGCCATAAACCCCGTTTACATATTTAAAATTGTTTTCGCCTGAAATTCCGATGATAGTTTTTATTTCCTGCTCTTCAAAAAGACGTATCATTTCGGGTTGCTGACTTTCGGGTGTAATTATAAGCGCGCAATACAGCACAGTATCCCGACTGCTGCCACTGCCGCTATTACTGCCGCTGTTCCTGAAATGTATGAACTCAATGGCCGCTTCTCCGGGTTTAAGGCTCTTTTTAACACTTTCCCAAGTCATGCTTTGTAATTTTTCAAAATCACTGAATACCTGCGAACCTTTTACCAATTCTTTTTCTATTGTATTTGCCTGTTGTTCCAATTCCTCCGGATTTTTCTTGCGTTTTGAAATTTCTTTGGTGTAAAGTTTTGAAATTTCTTTTTTCAATGCAATCCACTTTTGATATTGCGAAATAAGTATTGTGTCCTTGCTGTTTAAAATAGATGCGCGCATGGCTGTTGCTGATTTCAGTAACAGTCCTTTATTTTTGACAACATTATTAAAAACCATTGTAGAAATTTCAGGTTTTTCAATTTTGTACTTTAGAGAGAAAGAATAAAATTTTGTAAAATATCGAGCCTTGGTTTTGAAATACATTTCTTTTTCTTTTTCCGATAAAAACGCAAAGTTTTGGATAATGGCGTCATTAATAATTTTAAGACCCGTCATAAACAAAGGCCCGGCTTCAGAGTACTTATCCGCTTTATCCTTTTCGGAGTATGTAGAATTGCCCATTGCATAGTATAATGCAGCAAGGTTGATTAAGGATTCTGCATAATCAGGGTGTTTTTCACCCAACACTTCTTTACGGATGTTCATTGCCTCAATATACAAATGTTCTGCTGCAGCATACTTGTCTGCCTTATCCTTTTCGGAGGATGCGAAATCGCCCATTTCCTGGTATAAATGAGCGAGACTGTTTAAGGATAGTGCATAATAAGGGTGTTTTTCGCTAAGGACTTCTTTACAGATATTCATTGCCTCAATATACAAAACTTCGGCCGCTGTGTAATTACCCATTGCTTTGTATAATATGGCGAGGTTGTATAAAGTAGAAGCATAATCAGGATGTTTTTCGCCCAATACTTCTTTATAGGTGTTCTTTGCCTCGAGTAATAAAGACTCGGCATCAGCGTAGTTGCCCATTGACTGGTATAATCCGGCGAGATTGCTTAAGGAAGCTGCATAATCAGGATGTTTTTCGCCTAAAACCTCTTTACGGATGTTCTTCGCCTCAATATACAAAGGTTCGGCTGCAGTACAATTGCCCATTTCTTCGTATAAAGCGGCTATGTTGTTTAAGGATTCTGCATAATAAGGGTTCTTTTCACCCAGCACTTCCTTACGGATGTTCATTGCCTTAAGATATAAAGGTTCGGCTGCCGGGTAATTACCCATTGCTTTGTATAATACGGCGAGATTGTTTAAGGATGTAGCATAAAGAGGGTGTTTTTCGCCCAGCACTTCTTTATCGATGTTCTTTGCTTCAATATACATGGGCTCGGCGGCCGGGTAATTGCCCATTGCTTTGTATAATTCGGCGAGATTGTTTAAGGAACTTGCATAATTAGGGTGTCTTTCGCCAAGGATTTCCTTATAAATGTTCTTTGTCTCAAGAAACAATGGCTCTGCAGCCGGGTAATTGCCAATTTGCTTGTATAAGCAGGCAAGATTATTTAAAGATTCTGCATAATCAGGGTGTTTCTCGCCAAGAACCTCTTTTCGGAGCTTCTTTGCTTCAAGTAACAAAGGCTCGGCTTCCGGATAATTTCCCATTGCCCAGTATAATGCTGCAAGATTGTTTAAGGAAGTAGCATATGCGGGGTGTTTCTCGCCTTGTAAGGCTTTTCTGATTTCCTTTTCTTTTATGCAATATTCAGCGGCTTTATTATAATTACCGAGATAATAAGTCACTTCAAATATTGCATTAAGCATATTTGCGTATAAGGTATCGTTTTCGCCTGTTTTTTCTTTTACCATCAGAAGTGCTTTTTCAGCATATATTAGGGCAGTATCATAACTTTGTTTTTCCACGTAAACAGCGCGGAGTGAGTCGTAATACTGCCATGTTTGTGAAAATGAAAAATGGCAAGAAAAAAATGAAAAAAGCAAAACGCAAAAAATGAAGATTAGTTTTTTCATAAGGGAGATTTTTGTAAAGATAAATCTTTTTCTTATTACTGATGAACATCAGGACAAACGCATATTAAATATCAATTAACTTTAACAAATAAAAAACACCCTCCCGTCATTGAGAGGACTCCTATAAAAGCAGGCTTTGTCTTAATATAGGGAATGACTAATGCCCCAATCACCCATCCCGTCATCCTGTCCTGAACTTGATTCAGGATTGTTTCAGGATCTCTCTAATGCCCTGCACCCATTGGTATTTGTAATGTGCATGAGGAGATTCCGGAACAAGTCCGGAATGACGGGAAGTGGGTTTTGGGCATGTTTGTCATTAGGAGAATTGCTGTATTTATGCTTAATAATTACTAACGTTATTGCAATTCGAAGCAATCTTTGTGTGATGGGATTATGCGAGGATATACGGGATTGTATTATGGTGTTTTCCTTCCCGCATCATCCGCACAACCCCATTCACATCCGATTGCTTCGGGTTCTCTTACAGCAATTTATTTGTAATGAACCCTCGTAATGACGCACTTATTTTGTATCTTTGTATTAATAATAAAATGAAAAGAATATTATGAAATACTTATCCGCTTTATTTTTGATACTGTTTTGGTGCATGGCTTTTGCCCAGCCCGGCACAAATGATCCCACCTTCAATCCCGGCGACCCGGGCTTTGGATACGGGGACGGTGCAAGTGGCGCTGTAAATATTACTGCTGTCCAGAGTGACGGGAAGATATTGATCGGTGGTGTGTTCACTACCTACAATGGTACAACGGCCAATCATTTAGTTAGGTTAAACAGCGACGGCAGTCTTGATAACACGTTCATTACCGGTACAGGATTTAACAATGATATATGGGCTATTGCTGTCCAGAGTGACGGAAAAATAATCGTCGGGGGATATTTCACTACATACAACGGAACAAATATCAACCGTATAATCCGCCTGAATTCCGATGGCAGTTACGATAACACATTCAATGTAGGCACCGGGACAAATTCATATGTGTTGTCTGCCTCAATACAGAGCGACGGGAAAATAGTTATAGTCGGAAATTTCACGACCTACAACGGAGTATCTGCAAATTACATTACACGTATAAATACCGATGGCAGCAAGGATGCCGCATTTACACCGGGGACAGGGGCTAATGCCATGATACAATCTCTTGCTTTACAGAGCGACGGGAAGATAATGATAGGCGGGGCATTTACATCATTTAACGGAACAGGCAGGAATTACGTGGCACGACTGAATTCATCGGGCACAGTCGACACAGGCTTTAACCCGGGAACCGGAGCAGGCTCCAATGTTTTAACGATCGCTGTTCAGGGCGACGGGAAGATATTATTGGGAGGAAGCTTTACAACATATAACGGAACTGCAAAGAATCGTATCGCCCGCGTAAATGCCGACGGAAGTCTTGATGCTACTTTTATTGTCGGTACAGGTTCAAGTAATACCGTAAGCAATGTAAAGATCCAGACAGATGGAAAAGTATTGATTTCCGGTGATTTTACTTCATATAATGGGACGTCCATCAATCGTGTAGCCCGGATTAATTCCAATGGCAGCATCGACAATACTTTTACTGTAGTATCAGGAGCAAATACGTATGTCAGTTCGCTTTCAATTCAAACAGACGGGAAGGTAATTATCGGAGGCTTTTTCGCATCATACAATGGAGTTCCCAAAAACCGTATAGCCCGAATTAATACGGACGGCAGCATCGACAACACTTTCCTTGTCGGCACGGGGGCTAATTCTTTAATAAGTAAAATGGTTGTTCATAGTGACGG
>CAZEWB010000367.1:1483-4539 GCA_964515655.1 uncultured Bacteroidales bacterium | reverse complement strand
TGTGTTGGGTGTGTTTGGTTTTTGGGTTTGGATTCAGCAATGTAAAAATAAATATTCTCAAGCGCTTTCAAAGAGGAAGAACGCCATATCAGGCTTATTTTCTTTTCTTCCATCTCTTAAGTTCTGTACGAACATGTTCAGTTGTGTATTCGGTATTATCTTCAGCCAGTTGATCAAGCATCTGGTCAATCTCTTTCTCATTGGCAGGGCGGCCTGGCTTAATCCAGTCAGATACTGTAAGAGGCTTTTCTATGCTTACATCCTTGACATATGAGATGGTCTTTAGAAATTTTGCTAGTTTTTCTGCCAGCATAGAATCTGTAATAGTTACTCTGAGTGTCGTCATAAAATTCTTTATTCATACAAAATTACATAAAAATCAAGATAAAAAAAAGATAATTGTTTAGGTAATGCTTTTTTCGACTACCCTACTTCCCGGCAAGGTTGTCATCGGTGTTCGAGTTCCCTCCCTATGCCCCTGCCCCATGACAGGGCGACTTTGCAAAGGCTAATGCGAAGGCATTCGCCCCGCCAATATCCATGCCCCCGCTATTGGCCGGGTGACACTACTCACATGCCCGTGCAGTCGTCCGGTCATTCCTGCACACTATATGTTTTCGTGGCCAAAATCTCAGCAAAACTAAAAAAGGTATAAAGGTATATGGTATAAGTTCTTCTGGCGCACATGCCCGCGCACTGGAATGTGCGCCAGCCTTCCTCTATACCTTATACCTCTATACCTTCCAGTTTCAGCGAAGCAAATATCAGCGCAGCGAATATCTTAGTATATTAATAACTTCTGAATTCCTTTTTTGCATATTTTATAAATTTCCATTAGGTTTGATAGATTTTTATTCCATTGCATATGTCAAAATTAACAAGGGTAAAACCGATATCAGAGTTATTTAAGGAATCCGAAGATTCCGGCAAAGGTCTTAAAAGAACATTAACAGCCTGGAGTCTTATTGCCTTAGGAATTGGCGCCATAATCGGTGCAGGATTATTCGTAAGAACTGCTGCCGCTGCTGCAAACAACGCCGGGCCTTCTGTTGTATATGGATTTATTCTGGCAGGTATAGGCTGCGCGCTGGCAGGTCTGTGTTACGCTGAATTTGCATCTATGATCCCGATTTCGGGTAGCGCATATACATATTCATACGCAACCATGGGCGAACTGATGGCATGGATAATCGGCTGGGACCTTGTTCTTGAATATGCGTTGGGAGCAGCAACAGTAAGTATTGCATGGAGCGAGTATCTGAACAAATTACTTGGATATTTCGGGACGACGATCCCGTATGAGTGGAGCCATTCTCCCTTCGAGACGAGTATGGCGGGAGTCCAGGGGATGATGAACATCCCCGCATTATTCATTGTATTCTGTCTTACTCTCCTTCTTATTAAAGGCTCCAGGGAATCTTCACTTGTAAACTCAATAATTGTTCTTACAAAAGTTTGCATTGTAATTTTATTCATTGTCTTTGGCTGGTCGTTTATTAACCCTGCAAATCACACTCCTTTTATTCCCGATCCCGGCATGTATACCGACGATCAGGGCGTCCCCCATAATTTTGGAGGTATCCTCGGAATTCTCGGAGCTGCTGGAGTCGTATTTTTTGCCTTCATTGGCTTTGATGCAGTTTCTACTGCTGCTCAGGAAACAAAGAACCCTAAAAAAGCAATGCCCATAGGAATTTTAGGCTCTCTCGCCATTTGCACTGTCCTTTATATATTGTTTGCATATGTTCTTACCGGTGTTGGGAGCATCGAAGATTTCCGTCATGCAGGTAAAGAAGCTTCAGTAACTTATGCAATTCAAACGTACATGACAGGCTACGACTGGCTGGCAAAACTGGTAACAGTTGCTATCCTCGCAGGGTTTTCATCAGTTATTCTGGTTATGCTTTTTGGTCAGTCAAGGGTTTTTTATTCAATGAGCAGAGACGGACTTGTCCCAAAGATATTCTCCGATATTCACCCTAAATTCCGCACACCTTATAAATCAAACCTGTTATTCCTGATTTTTGTCGGACTATTTGCATCCTTTGTCCCGGGCGACATCGTAGGTGACATGACAAGCATAGGAACTTTATTTGCTTTCATGCTCGTTTGCGCCGGTGTTATGATAATGCGAAAAACACATCCGGAGATACAGCGTCAGTTTAAAACGCCATGGGTTCCTGTTGTCCCTGTTCTTGGGATCATTACCTGCGGCGCCATGATCTACGGTCTCGGCTGGGCTAACTGGTCAAGACTTGGCGTATGGCTTATAATAGGATTGGTATTATATTTCTCGTACAGTATCAGGAAAAGTACACTGAATAAAAAATAATTTCAGGTTATGAATGTAACTATAATTGTATTCGGTGTTTACCTCCTCATACTTTTAATAATTACTTTTTATACTGCCCGTATGTCGAAGTCTTCTGCTGATTATATTGCAGGAGGAAAAAAGATCGGGGGCGTTGCAATGGCTCTTTCAGAGCGTTCGACAGGAGAATCTGCATGGCTTATACTTGGCCTTACAGGAGCTGCTTTTCAAAAGGGTATGCAGGAAATATGGACCGCTGCAGGTTGTGTGATAGGAATTTTCTTCATCTGGTTTGTGATGGGAAACAAACTGAGAAAAGAATCAGAAAAGACAGGAGCTCTGACATTAACCGGCCTTATCTCCAGAAAATACCCCGGAGCTGAAAAAACGATCGGTACTCTTTCTTCACTTATCATCATTTTCTTTCTTCTCTTCTATATCACTGCACAATTCAACGGCGGTGGCAAAGTTCTTTTAAACACCTTCGGTATTGATGAGACATGGGGAGTTATTATCGGGTCACTGGTAGTTGTGTTCTATTGCATGATAGGAGGGTTTATTACAGTGGTTGCTACAGATGTGTTCCAGGCCATTCTGATGATCATTTCCCTGATAGTAATGCCTGTCATTTTACTTGTTATTGCTTCTATGAATGATATTGAAATATTATCAGGTATACAAAAAGCAGGGGAAGTATACCTATCTCCCACAGGCGAAAAACCAAAAACCAAACACACCCAACACA
>CAZEWB010000367.1:0-1473 GCA_964515655.1 uncultured Bacteroidales bacterium | reverse complement strand
GTGTTGGGTGTGTTTGGTGGGGTTTTCTTGCTGTCAGCGGAATGAGCTGGGCGCTGGGTTATACCGGACAACCTCAGCTGCTCACAAGAATGATGCTTGTAAAAAATCAGAAAGACTATAACAAAGCCAAATGGGTTGCAGGTATATGGACATTGATCGCCTATGCAGGGGCTGTTCTTATCGGCTTCATAGGGATCGCATTTATACACGGGGGAATGATTGATTCGGGATCTGCAAGTTTATTAACTGACAATGCGAACAAAGGGTATGAAATGATTTTCCCGGTACTGGTAAATATGTTCATGTTGCCGGCAGTTGCAGGATTCCTTCTGTCAGGATCAATTTCTGCAATGATGTCAACTGCATCTTCCGAGATCATCCTTACATCATCAGCCATTACTGAAGATATATACGGTAACTATTCAAAGAAAAGGATGTCGCAAAAAAAAGCGTTGTGGTTCAACAGGATAATCACCCTGATAGTCGGGCTTGCCGCTTTTTTTCTTGCTATTTCTGCAAATGAATCCATTTTCGGCCTTGTTTCGTATGCATGGTCGGGCATAGGCTCTTCGTTCGGACCGGCTTTGCTTTTGCTGCTGTTCTGGAAAAAATTCTCGCGGGCAGGAGTAATAGCTTCTCTTCTTTCGGGAACGTTAAGCACTATAATATGGAAAAACCTTTTTGAACAGGACACCGGCGTATCAGAGCGCCTTGCCAGCTTTGTTTTTGCCATGTTTATGGCTGTCCTGTTCTCGTACTTAATTCCCGAAAAAAACAAAAAATAAAGATGCAGAACTCCTCTGAACCTTCCTTTAAAAAAAGCCTGAACCTTTTTGATTCTACTGCTATTGTTATAGGTTCGATGATAGGCTCGGGTATTTTTATCGTTAGCGCCGATATGCTTAAAGCGCTTGGTTCTCCCGGCTGGCTTCTTATTGCATGGGTATTGACAGGAGTTATGACAATTTTTGCAGCCATAAGCTATGGAGAGTTAAGCGGAATGTTCCCAAATGCAGGCGGGCAATATGTTTATTTAAAAGAATCTTACAATCCTTTTGCCGGTTTTTTATATGGCTGGAGTTTCTTTACGGTTATACAAACCGGAACAATAGCTGCTGTTGCTGTGGGATTTGCAAAATTTGCAGGATATTTTTTTCCGGCTTTAGCCTGGGAAGATATAAATACATTCTCTTTTCTGGGGTTAAAAATTCATTATGCCCAATTGGTTGCGATCCTTCTCGTTGTTTTTCTGACCTACATAAATACAAGGGGTATTAAAACAGGTAAAATAATTCAAACCATATTTACTTCTACCAAATTACTTTCGCTCTTCGGATTAATTATTGCAGGTTTTATTGCTTTTAACTGGGACGTGTGGAATGAAAACTGGAAGGATCCATGGATTATCCGGGAATTGACAAAAGGTATAACCGGAGGTATAAATATTGAAAACCTGGTAAGTATTGCTGTTTT
>CAZEWB010000366.1:0-4550 GCA_964515655.1 uncultured Bacteroidales bacterium | reverse complement strand
AAGTCGAACAAACTGTTGAAGGAAAAGAACAGTGAGATAATGCAGCAAAACGAAGAGATACGCCAGCAGAAAGAAGAGATCGAGACCCAGCGCGATGAGATTGAGAGGCAGAAAGACGAGATCACCATTCAGCGAAATGTTGCAATAGATCAACGTGACGAAATAACACATCAGAAAAAAGAGATAACCGACAGTATTCACTATGCCCGCCGTATTCAGCAGGCAGTTCTGCCTCCGCCTAAGTTCCTGCATGACCTTATGAAGGATAACTTTTTTATTCTTAACAAGCCCCGTGATATAGTTTCAGGCGACTACTACTGGATGGCAGAAAAAGGCAATCAGATAGTTCTTGCTGCGGCCGACTGTACAGGACACGGGGTCCCGGGCGCTTTTATGAGCCTTCTGGGAGTCACATTCCTTAAGGAGATACTTGGCAAAGTCCATGATTTTCAGGCCAATATTATACTTGACGAACTGCGCAAATCCGTTATTAATGCTCTTCACCAGCCTGGCGTTGAAAGTATGACCCGTGACGGCATGGACATGGCTCTCTGTGTATATAATATGGAAAAACCCGAACTTCAGTTTGCAGGAGCCAACAACCCCTTATATATTGTCAGAAAAGGGGAAATGATTGAGTATAAGGCTGATAAGCAGCCAATAGGCTTGTACGAAGAAAATAAACCCTTTAATAACAATATTATTTCATTAGAAAAAGACGATACATTTTACATCTTTTCAGATGGATACGCCGACCAGTTCGGAGGTCCTAAATTTAGCGAGGGCGGCAAAAAATTCAAATATTCCCGTTTTAAAGAATTGCTTGTAAGCATACAGAAGGAAAAGATGCCAGTTCAGATGGACATACTTGACAAGACCATCGAAGAATGGCGAGGCCCCTTATTCCAGGTCGATGATATTCTGGTTATAGGTGTAAGAGTCTGATGAGTGTCTGTCTATAAAGTCAGTGTTTGGATCATAATGTTCGGGATCGAGGCTTTCGAAGTTTTTTAAATCCAGGAGTTTACTTTTGTAAATGACTGGTTTAAAAAACGAGAGTAACGAAGATACCGGACATTATGGACAAATACTATTATTCGCAAACCCAGGTAGAAGTATTGTTGCCAACTGTAGTTGGAGCTTCATTCTCAACTGCTTCAAGATCTTCATCGCAATACTCTAATGAAGTTCCCTCAGTTACCACCTGATGAGTAGAATCGTTTGTTGTACGTGTTTTACAATTTTTGCAATCCGGGGTACATGAAACTATCATAGCCGCACCAAAAATAAAAGCAACTAAAACTAAATTAAACATTTTCATAGTTTGATTTTTTTACAAATTTATGAATAATATGAATACGAAAAAAATAAAGACCCAAATTTCAAGACCCAAGGCCCAAATTTCAAGACCCAAGATCCAAATTCCAAGATCCAAGACCCAAATTCCAGGGAAGCTTCCCTTGGGGCTTTAGGCTTGGAATTTTGGACTTGGGACTTAATAATCTAATACACTTTTCCCTTTAAAAAAGATGTTGATCTCAACTATCTCAGGCCTGTTTCCCGTTCTTACCGGCGGTCCCCACGTACCATACCCCGAAGAAGTATAGAAAAATGTATTGCCGTTCTTTTGCAGGCCGTAGTCGTTGGAGTATATAGCATCGGTTATATAATTAAATGGCCACAACTGTCCGCTGTGGGTGTGTCCCGATAACATCAGGTCAATTCCTGCCTGCTGCACAATATTGTATTCAACAGGCTGGTGATCAATCAGGATAATTAAGTTATTACTATTTGCTCCGGATATAATCTCGTTAAGGTCTTTTCTTTTCTCACCTGAAAACCTGACTTTATCCCTGTCATCGCGGTCAACTAACTGAATGTTTCCGGCAATAGTTATTATAGTGTCCCTTAGGTATTTTACACCGAATTGTTCGAGATAATCTATGCTTTTTTCAGGATTACCGATAAATTCGTGATTGCCTGTAACAGCAAATACTCCAAACCGTGACTTTATCTTCCTGAAGTACTCACCCATATTGTACGTCTTGACATATCTGGGGTTATGATCAACAAGGTCGCCTGCAAAAAGCACAATGTCGGGGTCCAGACGGTTTATTGTTTCAACCATTTCTTCAACGCGACTGTTTCCTACCATCGCTCCCATGTGAATGTCTGTTATAAGAACAATTTTCAGGTTTTTAATTTCCGGATTGCTTTTATTTACTTCAATATTGACTGTATTTACACGGGGAGACCTTGCGTTGAAATATCCGTATACAGTGATAATAAGCGAAACAAATAAAGCAGTAAAAAACAGCAACTGCCCGTTGGTGCAATAGCGAATTAAGCGTTCCGGGAAAAAAGGAATAAAGTGATCAATAAGTCTTACTATATCAGCTATCAATACAAAAAGAAAGAGATATAAAAACAATGAAAGCCAGGCTGAACCGATATGGGTTGTTATTTTTGCAATTAAAGATGGCTCGCCTCTCTCAAGCACCTGCCCGATTATAAATGTGGCAGCAATTATCCAGTAGGTCCAGATATAGATGTTCCTGTGCGGACTTCCTTTTAATGCCGTCATCCCCCTCGAAAAAACATACCATGTTACTAGAAAGTACACTGATGATATAACAAGGAAGAATATTGCCATTGCCGATGTTTTCATAATCCGGCTGCAAAACTAATAAAAATGTGAATGATATACAGGGCCACAAATCTCCAAGATCTCAAAACTATTGTTATCGTAAACAAATTGTTCAAGATCTTGGAGATTTAGGATTTAACTTTTAGGATTTTCTAAGGTAATAGAAAGGCGGGCTCAGAGTGACCCACGCTTTTTATTATTATATGGTTGTTGATTAGATGTTTGCAGGGAATCCGTCATTGACGGCTAAGGTTTATTTTCCAACGGTTGAGCAGCTGGTCTGGAAATTGGTTATTGGTTGTATGGTTGGGCTGCTGGTTTGGTTTATAGTCAATAGTCATTGGTCAATAAAAATACCTCTGACCAAATCGACAGCCATCACCAAAAACTACAGACCATTTACCAAACTAGTTGCCCAACCCATCAACTATTGACTTTTTAACCAAACCAGCCGCCCAACCCATAAACCATTAACAAAAATGAGACAATTTTCCCCGTTTCAGGTATATATAATAGGTCGGGTGTAGTTCAGAGTTTCTTTGTTACCTGAAAAACATGTTCTGCCGACTGGTCTTCATTGTCTGTAACAGTGAAAGTAAGATAAACCGGATAAAAGTCGGTTTGGAGGAATGTGCCATTGTAGTTGTATGTGTAATTGGTTTGTCCAACGTAACCGGTAGGTGCAGGAGTGATGTTGACAGTATTGGCTCCGATTTTTTTCTTTGCAGTGAAAGTGGAAATCCCTTCTGCGGCAGTAACTGTAACGGTAAATAAAAGATTAAAAGATGTTATACTCTGACCAACGAAATCAATTTCAATTGCTCCCGAAGGATAGGGGGAAAATGTTATGGTGGGAGCTGCGCCCGCAGCAATTGTTGTAAAAGTTACTGCACTTCCGTATCCGGTACTTGTACTATTACTCGCATATGCTCTGACATGATACAGGGTGTTTGGGGTAAGGTTTGTAAGATTACTGGTAAAAGTTCCCGTCCCTGTACCATCGGATGTATGACTGTTGCTAATGGTAGGATCGGCGCCGGTACTCCAGCAAACGCCCCTTGACGTTATCGCACTTCCGCCATCGCTTGTGACATTACCGCCACATGTAGCTGAAGTTGTGATGATGTTCGAGACAGCAGACGTCGTAACAGTTATTGCCTGATCATCAGGGGTTTCTTCCTCATCTTTTTTACAGCCTGCTGAAAGAACAAGAAGAATTCCGGATAACATTACAATGTAACGTATTGCCTTTAAATAGTTATTCATGGTTAGATTATTTTAACAGTATGCAAATATACGAAACTATAAACGAAATTCATAACCTGTTTTCATAATTTCATAAGCCAATGGATTCATTATTGTAAAGTCTTCTTCTTTTATTGCGTGAGGCTCAATATCAACAGAAAAATTGCGACTTAAAAACATGAATTGTATTTGTAATTCTAAAATGTCAGAATTATCAGGCATCACTAATGCCAAATCAATATCGCTGTCTATATGAGCATTTCCCTTTGCATGCGAGCCAAAGAGATAAGCTTTCTTAATATCGTATTTTTTCTCTTTTATTAGAAAAAATAAATATTTTTCAGCTATGCTAAATACTGTTTCTTTATCCATAATCTAAGGTTTTGAATCTGGTTTAGCCAAACGCCAGTGTACTCATCTGTACATTTATTATAAAAAGCCATTTTGTAATCGTCGTACCTTGCATTAAGATTAAAAGATGTAATTGTAACTAATTGCAACTGTAATTCGTCATTTACCTCAATTCCTGATTTTAATGCAAGTTTAAGCAAGTTATGTGTTAATATGGGATGCTTTTTATTATGCCTGATAAAACATGCTTTCAACAATTTTTCGATTACAAGGTGTCCTAAAAACAATGTCCAGTTATTGCGTTTAG
>CAZEWB010000365.1:2078-4555 GCA_964515655.1 uncultured Bacteroidales bacterium | reverse complement strand
AAATAGTATTCAATACAGAACCAAATGAGTTAATTCTAGGGCATGAAAGATTAAAATTCCAAATATACCCGCCATCAATGGTATTGAATATTCCGAATGAGGGGTCGGTACAAAATGCGACGCCTGATAAACTATCTATGAAGAAAAGGTTATGAATATAGTAATCCTCTGTTAAAAGATCCCAGGAAACTCCGCCATCAACAGATTTGGTTAAAGACTGACATGGAATCATATCGGTAGTTGAATTTGCACTAAAGATGTGATTGTAGTTTAGTATTTGGTTAGAAAGTGAATAATCACATCCCGCAAAGCTGGTATCCCATGTAATACCCCCATCTGTAGTAATGTATATGCTTCCACAATCACTTGTTATTCCAGTATCTGCAGAGCAGAAATCAATATTTATAATACTATAAAAAACTGCGATCGAATCCCAAGAGAATCCTCCGTCTATAGTCTTCATAAATGAGTAAGGTGGCCTGTGGAAGTATCCTGTATGTTCATCAGGAAAGCATATTTTTAAAATAATTGAGGTTGTCCCGGTATAAACAGGATCCCAGATAACTCCTCCATCCAATGTTCGGTACATGGATCCCTGGTCGCCAACAACATACCCGGTGTCCTTGTTGATGAATGCTATTGAATTTAAATCTTTTTGAATACTATTTGGTAATATCACCCATGTGTCACCCTGATCAGTGGATTTTAATATGGTCCCATTATTTCCTGCAATATATCCTGTGAGAGAATCAATAAAAAATACCGAGTTGAGGTCTTCACTTGTCAAAGTGGGAAATGTATTAACCCAGGTCAATCCGCCATCTTCAGTTTTATATATTTCATCGCTGGTAAGGATATAGCCATTGAGGGTATCAAGAAAAACGGCTGAAGTAATATAATCCATTGGTTGGTTGATTTGTATTGCAGTCCAGTTTACCCCCCCGTCTGATGTTTTAAATTCATAAGCAATATTGTTATTATTTGTGCAACCATCACGGAATGCAAATCCATGGTTGCTATCCACAAAACTAACATGCTTGAATGAACAGGTATTGTCTAACCCAGTATTTATCCAATTGCTCCCGCCGGTGATTGATCTGTATACACTGCCAGGGGTAACCGCAAGTCCTGTATCAAGTGAATTGGAAAAATATATGCAATTTACAGGGTACCAAGGCACCGAATATATTTGGTTAATACCCGATGTATCAAATCGTATAATCCTACCATCATGGACTCCAACATACCCCGTGCCGCTTTCTGTTAAATACAAGGTTTTAAGATTTGAATTGGCGTAGTATATCCCTGACCAATTGGCCCCTCCGTCTGAAGTATAATAGATGCTATCGTATATGGCAAAGGCTTTCTGTGCATCAATCATCCTGACTTTTAACAGGTCTATAGATTGGCCAAAAAAGGGCATTGATGTCCACGTTTGACCGCCATCTGTTGTTATTAGTACTGTCCCCGATGAACCCACGATCATTCCAGTATCCCTTGAAGAAAAATGGATATCGTAAAAAGAGGCTGCAACAGGGCATTGAATCGACGTCCATGAACTCCCCCCATTTTCTGTTTTAAGCAGGGCCCCAGGACTGGTAACAACAAAGCCTGTATCCTTTGAGAAAAAGTAGCATGATGTAAAGTTACCTGCTGGGACTTGAGGATTAACCCACTCCCACTGTGCCCATCCTTGCAATGCCCAGCCCGTAAGGAAAACAAAGATCAGCAGAGAAAAAGCGAAAAAATTTGTTTTCATGGTTTAGTTTTTTTTGGTTTTTACTTTTGTTTTCCGAGGCCGCGCATTTGGGATAAATTTTCGTTTTTGTTTAATATTTTCTCTTTTTTCAGCCATTGTTTATTTCGGTCTATCTTTTACACGGCTTGTTGCTAACTATACGTTTAAAATTCTCAGAATAACATCTGCTTTAAAATTCAATTCCTCGTTTTACTGCTCGCCCAGCTTCTTTTTGAACCGTTGCATTTTTTGCAACAGTTGAGCCATAATCGAGTTCACCACTATTATAAATATTTCGCAAATGCCTTGATATAACAGATTTATCTCTATTAAATAGTTGTGCAATCTGATTAAGAGTCAGCCAGACAGTTTCATCCCCGACTCTTACCTCTATACTTGCGGCAGGTTCATCAGTATTATATAATACAATTTCATTTTTCATTTATAAAAACAATAGAGTTATCAGGCGTCATGCAGTTTAATAAAACTAATATTCCACAATGCTAAAATACAAATTTATTACATACAATTAATGTTGATATTCCATTAATATTTAGTATTTTTACATCAAATCAACAACAGCATGCTATCCAAAAAGGCTCAGTATGCATTTTATGCACTGAAATACCTGTCAGAAAATAAGGATAAAGGACCTGTCCTTATCGGAGATATTGCTGAAGCCGAAAAATTGCCTAAAAAATTCTTAGAAACCATACTTCTTGACCTTAAGAACATGGGC
>CAZEWB010000365.1:0-2068 GCA_964515655.1 uncultured Bacteroidales bacterium | reverse complement strand
TGTGTTGGGTGTGGTTGGTGTGGTTGGGCATGGGAGAAAGGCAAAGGCGGCGGCTATTATCTTATAAAGAAACCTGCGGATATTACTTTTGCTGATATAGTGAGATATTTCGATGGCGCAATTGCCTTACTCCCATGCGCAACTTTCAATTATTACGAACGCTGCTCCCAGTGCCATGATGAGGACTCCTGTGGTATGCGAAGTATCGTCAAATCCATCCGCGACGAAACCGTGAATGTGATGAAGACCTTTTCTATTCAGGATATTGTTGACCGGGAAAAGGAGATGTCGGCGAACCCGAGGATACTTAAGAAGAAAAGGCAGATCCCCTTTGCTAAACCATAATAGGCAGTTGACAGTAGGCAGTTGGCAGTTGGCAGTTGCTAATTGCCTACTGCCAATTGTCAATTGCCTACTGATGACTGCCGACTATTTTTTCCCCTTTATGACTTCACAAAGTTCCACGTCAAATATAACCGTAGTAAACGGCCCTATAATGCCGGTGGATGAGCCGTTGCTGCCAAATGCCAGGGCGGAAGGAATTATAAAAATAGCTTTTGATCCTTCGTCCATCATCCTTATTCCTTTATCGAGGCCTTCAATTACCTGCCATTCGGTTCCAAGTGTGAATTTAAATGCTTCGTTCCGTTTTCGTGTACTGTCGAACATTTTCCCGTTAAGATATCGTCCCTCGAAGTGAACGACAACAGTGTCGCCGTTTACAGGTTTTATTCCATTGCCTTTTTTTACGAACCGCGGGTAGATCCCGTTCATTGATGGATTCACAGATATCTGTTCTTTTTCGAAATAATGCGTTAGAATTGTCTGCTCATATTCCCCGAAATCGCTTATCCATGCAAGGAACTCTTTTTTCTCCATTTCGAACTGCTTCTGTGTTTTTATTTCCACCATACCAATTTCGATCTTCATGTAACTCTCCGGAAGTATATATTCCGGCAATGGCATGCCAAGCGTTGCAACAAAAAACGAGTCGGCATTAATGTAGAACGACGCGCTGTCGCCGGCGGCCATCCTCAGAAAACATTCATCCACAGCGCCGGGGAAAGCAGGTTTTGAAACAAGTACCGTTCGGCGTGCTTTAAAAAAAACTGAATCTGCAGCAGTCATATATGCAAGGTCGCAGACGGCATAATCTCCGGGTTTACATCTAATGGTGTCATCGCCGAACATGTGAAGTTTAAAAAATATTCCCGAAGGCAGTTCCATGTATCCCTCCGGAACGTAGCCGCCACAGCCCCATCCAAGCAGGATTAGAACAAAGAGTAAAAAACTACTTGTCGCTGATCTTAATGACTTCAACATCGTAACGGATTATAGAACGGGAAGGAATTCTGTTTTCGTCTCCTATAAGCCCATGTGCAAGAAAGGGTGGCATAACAAAAATTGCTTTTCCTCCTTCGTTGAGCATCAGTATCCCAATCTCCAGGCCGTTCTCCACACCGCCCTGCCCTACAACAAATGACTTATATCCCAGCGAATCGGAGGTATAACAGACCTTGCCGTCAAGAAGCGAAACTGTATAAGAAATTGTAACAACTTTGCCCTTTTTCACAGGCGCGCCTTTGCCTTTTTCAGCAATTTTATACCAAAGCCCTGATTTGTTTACCTCAAGTCCGAGTTTGTACCTGTCGCTGTATGCCTTTATACTCTCATCATCCATGGTCACCAGGGTTTTATTGATGCTGACAAGAGTATCCTTGTAGTTTATTACGTCTTCGTCTCCCGATGTTTTATGCCTTGTTGTACAGCACGAAAACAGGAAAGGAACTGCTATAACAAGCATTATCAGGTAGCGCATAGGTCTTTGTATAAGGGTAAAACCGAAACAAGTTTGTCCACCACGTCTTTCATTGTTGAATTGTAGACCTCACCCCCGGCAGCATTATGATGGCCGCCACCTGTAAAGTGTTCTTCCATCATTTTATTCACCGCAAAACGGCCTCTTGATCTGAAGGATAATTTTATATGATCCTTGCGTTCCATAATAAAGGCCGAAAAGATGATACCTTTTATGTATAGGGCATAATTGACGAATCCTTCCGAATCG
>CAZEWB010000364.1:0-4584 GCA_964515655.1 uncultured Bacteroidales bacterium | reverse complement strand
TTGTGTTGGGTGTGTTTGGTTTTTGTGTGTATAACCATTAAGAAAGCGGCAGCGTTTAATACCATCCGATAACAGCATTGAACGCCCATCCGGATATACATCGCATAACCGTACTGCAAGATCAATATCTTTTCTGTCCGTATGAAATTGTAAGGTAACAACCGGTTTTCCATAAATGTACAATGGTTCTGTAAAAACTTCAGTTGTCAGAACCAAAGCATCAGGCCTTGATTCAACAACCACCGACTGGTCATAAGGCCCCTGCAGCAGGTCGCTGCGTAAAGTAGCTCCACCATGTGTAGGAGAGGGATCCGAGGGATAATGATATTTACCATATACATCATAACCTCCCGGTATAGTTTCAGAAAGATGATCTCCACATTCAACATAATATGAGGTCTCCTGTAGTCCGGTTGGCGGCCATGTGGCCGAATTTGCCCATTCTTCTTTTCCCAGCAGATAATAAATTATATAGTTGTTACTCTCCCACCCGTTCGGCTGGCTTCTTAAATAATAATCGAAGAACATCATTGCAAGAGAATCGCTCCATCCTTCTGCCACCGGATATGTAAGTTCGCCCTGCTGCAAACTTCCTACGTAAGCAGTACTGTGCCCTCCGTGTGCCCACGGACCTATCAGAAGTTTGTGTTTATCCCTTACTGCAAGAGGTGAACTGCTCCTGATACCTGCAAAAAAATCAACCATCTCGTTTATGTTAAGGTCGTACCAGCCACCAACCATAAAACAGGGCACTTTTATCGATTGCGGATAATTGCTTATTGATTCTGAGTACTGCCAGAGAATATTATAATATGGATTGGGGTATACAAACAATCCCATACCGAAGCCAAGCTGATCGAGCTGCTGAACATATTCGGTACGCAGAACTCCGCCGGGATAATATTCAGAGTAATTATAATAAGGCGCCGCAACGACAGGAACGATGCATTTAAGGTGAGGAGGGTCTTCTTTTGCAGTAAGATATTGAACCTTTCCCAGTGCTGATGGCCCCCACGTGCCCACATTCCCGTCCGACCATGACTGCGTGGCTATCCACTCTACCGCATCATACCCGTCGTATCCCCTGTTGGGTTGCGGCACGTATGCCTGCAGTGAACCAAATGACCCGCGCCAGTCAAGTATTACAATGTTGTAGTTGCACTGGTTTATCTGAATACCTATTCCAAGAGGAAGTCCAAAACGATAATACAAACGGTTATATGGTGTCTGTATCAGAATTGTAGGAAGCTGAGCTGTGCCTCCGTTCGGCAAATATACATCTGCTGCCAGTTTCTTATTGTCGCGCATAGGAATACTGTCCACCTGCGGATTGAGCAACTGGGAAAATGCAGAAGTAATGATGTTGAAAAAAAGAAGTAAAAAAATAAGTACCGGTCTCATAAATACTTTTTTACAAAGATAAGGGAATTTGGTTAAACCATATTACATTCACTCTTGACAGCCTGCAAACCATGAAAAATTAAAAATAAAATTTGTATCTTTGACACTTAAAATTGTAAAAATGTACATAGAAAGAACAAATAATGAGATAATAATTCGACTTCCATCATACGTTAAAACAGATGGTCTTCAGAGATTTATAGATTATCTTTGCTATAAAGAAGCAACAGCTAAATCACAAGCAAAACAAGCTGACATTGACAAATTAGCAAAAGAAGTTAAAAAAGGATGGTGGTCTAAAAATCGTAGAAAATTTATTAAGTGAAAATTATCTTAGACACTAATATTATTTTCAGCGCACTTCTTAATTCAAACGGGACAATTGGTGATATAATCTTTGAATCTGAAAATGCGTTTAAATTTTATAGCTGTGATTATATGCGCTATGAGATCGAAAAACATTGGGAAAAACTTAAAAAGATTTCAAAACTTTCCGAAAAAGATCTTCAGGAATCATTATTCCGGCTTTTTACCAAAATACATTTTATAGACGAAAACCTAATCCCGCAAAAAATTTGGGTGAGAGCAGAAAAGATTACCTCTGATATTGACATAGATGATGTTGATTTTATTGCACTAACTGATTATCTCAAAGGTGTATTATGGACTGGCGATAAAATACTTTATAACGGACTAATAAAAAAAGAATATAATAAAGTAATAAGTACAAAGGAACTATTGACAATAAGAGATACAAAAAACAAGAAATACGGTTACTAATAAGTTGGTATTGGATAGTGTCACCGAAGACATCCTTCCTCGCTCTCACTCTCATTCTCACTTTGTTTAATGGCATCCATCCCGGTATGGTTTGTGACTTTATTGCAGTTGCACATCCTGTATGGTATTTGGTCGTGGTATGTAGTTAATTTTTGGCAAATTAAAGAAAAGTTGTATATTTACTTTGTAAATCAATCAACGTTGGGCAAAACAATTAAAATATTAGTAATACTTGTTATTATCTTTACTGGATTGTGCAGTTTTGTATTTGGACAATGGTTCATACAAAATCCTTTACCACAAGAGAATCCTTTATTTTCAGTTTTTTTTGTTGACGCAAATACAGGATATGACGTTGGTTGGTCTGGCACAATACTAAAAACCACGAATGGAGGAACAAACTGGACTATCCTTTCAAGCGGAACAACCAACCAACTAAATTCAGTATATTTTACAGATACATATACAGGTTATGCTGTTGGGTCAGAAGGCACAATCCTGAAAACAATAAATGGAGGAACAACTTGGACTACACTAACAAGTGGAACAACAAAAGAATTGAATTCTGTATTTTTTGCTGATGCAAATATAGGATATACGGTTGGTTATGAAGGCACAATCCTGAAAACAATAAATGGTGGAACAAACTGGACTGCTCAATCAAGTGGAACTACTCTCTGGTTATTTTCTGTGTTTTTTATTAACTTAAATACCGGTTATGCAGTTGGTCCCATGACAATTATTAAAACTACAAATGGTGGGATAACTTGGACTGCAATACCTTATGGAACAACCGACTGGTTAAGATCAGTTTTTTTCACTGATACAAATAACGGATACGCAGTTGGTGGATATTCTGTGCCCTCCGGAAGTACAATCCTGAGAACTACAAACGGAGGGGCAACTTGGACAACACAATATTATGAAACAACTTGCAAATTATCTTCAGTTTATTTTTCTGATTTAAATATAGGGTACGCTGTTGGTGATTCCGGCACAATATTGAAAACAATAAATGGAGGGGTGAATTGGACTGCCCAGACAAGTATAACAAACTACTACTTGTCGTCAGTTTATTTCACTAATGCAAATACAGGATATGCAGTTGGCTATAAAGGCACAATTCTGAAAACAACAAATGGAGGAAATACCTGGATTGAGGATAATAAAATAGAAGAAAATAATCAATTAAAAATATACCCCAATCCTGCAAGAACTATTACAACCATTGTTATTCCATATTTGTCTTACAATGATTACTATTCGCATTTAAACATTTTGATTTACGATATAAACGGAAGAGAAGTATTTAAACAACCCCTGACAATAACCTACCACGATGAATATAAATCTGAATCAGAAATAAACATTAGCGATTTACCAAAAGGTCTTTATTACATAAAAATTATAAATGATAAATATGTTGGTGTAGCAAAGCTAATCATACAATAATTTACCTTTCATAAATTTTTATCATGTTCTTAACATATTCAATCCTCTTGTGTTTTTTATAATTATTTTCCATCCGCCACAGCCAGTCGCCTTCGAAAGTTCCCGGCACATTCATTCTTGCAGAAGTACCGAGACCTAGAATATCCTGCATAGGGAGGACACACAAAGCCGCAACAGAGGACATTGCTATGCGTATGATCGCATCAATTACATCTTCAGCAGTGGAAGCAGTATATTCATAAACTCTCTCCTTCTCATCATCTGCAAGAGATTCAAACCAGCCAACCAGAGTATCATTATCGTGAGTTCCTGTGTAAACAACCGTGTTCTTTTCGAAAAAATGTGGTCTGTGTGTATTACCTTCCCCTTCGTCGAATGCAAACTGAAGAACTTTCATTCCGGGCAAACCGAGATCATCAAGAACCTTCACAACATCATCCGAACCAACACCAAGATCTTCTGCAATTATCCTGTCTCTTTCTTCAACAGTAATTATATTGTCGAACAATTCCATTCCGGG
Source organism: uncultured Bacteroidales bacterium (assembly GCA_964515655.1). Classification (GTDB taxonomy): domain Bacteria; phylum Bacteroidota; class Bacteroidia; order Bacteroidales; family GWA2-32-17. The sequence goes on along the minus strand of CAZEWB010000364.1, from coordinate 431 downwards.
TCCTTTTACCCATTTACCGTTCACAGCATTTTCGCTTCCCGCAGGAATTGACCAGTACTCAACAAGACCTCTGAAATGATCAATACGTATCATGTCGTACATCTCAAGTGATTTTTTCATCCTTTGCTTCCACCATTTGTAATGCTGTTCTTTATGTTTTTCCCATCTGTAAACAGGATTTCCCCACAACTGCCCTTTTTCGCTGAAATAATCGGGAGGTACTCCGGCGACTTCAGTAAGATTTAGGTCGCTGTCAACAGAAAACAATTCTCGGTTCTCCCATACATCGCAACTGTCGAATGCTACATATATGGGAAGATCACCCAGTATCCTTATATCTTTTGAATGTACATATTCCTTAAATGCCTTCCATTGGTTGAAAAACTCATACTGCAGGAACTTATAAAAGGTTATTTCTTTTTTAAGAGAGG
>CAZEWB010000363.1:2904-4587 GCA_964515655.1 uncultured Bacteroidales bacterium | reverse complement strand
GTGTCATTTTTACTCTTGCAACACCATCCTTTATAGCCTGCATTGCGACATCGGCTGATTCAACCGGGAACACATCTGCTTCGCTCATAGTAGGAACAATGTTTTCGGGATCAATCCCGCGGCTTTCTGCAAAGTCAGCGAGCGAATGTGCCGCAGCAATAGCCATGTTGTCGGTTATCTTTTTTGCACGGACCATAAGAGCACCTTTAAGGATACCCGGGAACCCGATGGAGTTGTTAACCTGATTGGGGAAATCACCGCGGCCTGTTGCAACTATGTAAGCGCCGGCTTCCTTGGCAGCATAGGGATAAATTTCGGGAACAGGGTTAGCACAGCAGAATACAATTGATTTTTTATTCATAGCTTTTATCCAGTCCTGTTTTACCGTATCCGGTCCGGGAGTGGAAAGAGAGATCAGCACATCAGCACCTTTAATAGCTTCAGGAATTGAGTTGATGCAATCAGGGTTTGTCTTTTCACATAATTCCCATTTACGGTAATAACGTTTGTCGGCTTTTATATCTTCTCTGTTCTTATGAAGGCCTCCCTTTGTATCAAACATCATCATTTTCTTCGGGTCGGCTCCGTCAGTAATAAGCAAACGTGCAATTGTAGTATTTGAAGCACCGGCGCCTATCATGACAAATCTTGAATCGGAAATTTTGCGGTTTGTAAGTTTAAGAGCGTTGATCACGCCGGCCAATGTAACGCATGCTGTTCCCTGAGCATCATCGTGCCATACGGGGATTTCGCATTCTTCGCGCAGAACGTCAAGCACTCTGAAGCAGTTCGGCTGGGAAATATCTTCGAGGTTTACAGCGCCAAAACTATGCTGAAGCATTTTCACGAATTCAATGATCTTTTCAGGGTCGTTCTTGCCGTTTTTATCTTTGCTGTCGACACAAAGAGCAACTGCATCAAAGCCGCCAAGATATTTCATAAGAAATGCCTTGCCTTCCATTACTCCCAGTCCTCCGGCAGGTGTACAATCGCCATCACCCAGAACCCGTGTACTGTCGCTAACAACTGCAACAAGATTTGCCCTGTTACTGAGTTCGAAAGAAGCTTCGTAATTGTCCCGGATTTCTGTTGAAACAGAAGACACGCCAGGGGTGTACCATACATTGAACCAGTTGAATCCAAGTACCGGAGCCTTGGGAACAGTCATTATCTTTCCCTGGTAAAAACGGTGTGCTAAGCTGGCCAGTTTCTTCAGAAATAAGGTCTGCCCCTTTGCAATTTGTTCCTGAGTAAAATCGTCAGGAAATGCTTTTCTGAGATTACTCAGATCAAGTTTTATCTTTTCCATGTCAATTAAAATTTTAGTATTTTACAATATTAGCAGAATATTTTTCATTAATAAATAATAAATAACATCCTTTTGACAAGGAACTGATATCCAGAGAAATAAAACTGAGATTCGGGTGCATGTTCTTCAACACAATTCTGCCTGACAAATCGCATATTTTTATTGTCTCAATTAATTCACTGCTTATCAGGTAAATATTATCTCCGGCAGGATTAGGAAAAATCTTTATAGTTGAGTTATTTTCAAGCAATGAAACATTAACAGGGAACCATGCCACCTGTCCGTTTGAAGCTGAATCATCGCTGAACAATCCGGCTCCGTTCTCAGCTTTTACCGTGAAAAAGTAATGCTGTCCTCCTGTAAGTGCCAACCCG
>CAZEWB010000363.1:0-2894 GCA_964515655.1 uncultured Bacteroidales bacterium | reverse complement strand
TATATCAGCAAAAAGGTCACTTGTAGTATTCCATGCTACAGCATCATCGGTTAATGGTGCTGTTCCGACGCAATAGTGATACTGTGCAATATCAGAATGCTGGTCGGTGGAGGCTGACCAGTTGCCGTGTATTTCAGTAAGTGAAAATGAGGTGTCGATGTCAGCGCCGGTACCGTCCGAAACAGTTGGTGAGGAAGGCGGAGTCCAGTCAATATTCACATCGGCGCTGCCGGTTGCAAGGTTATGGTTTATGTCGGTTACGAGTGATCTTATACGGCACGAAGGCGATGATGGGTTCGTATTCTGGTAGCGTACCATTGCCGATGAATTTCCAATTGTAACGGTTTCTGTGGCATTACGCGAACGGTAAACTTTAATATCGTCGTATTGAGTTGATGAATTCGCTGTCCTGGGAGAGATGGCAATGCCTGACTGCAACGGAGAGGGATCAGTCCATGATAATATAAATTCATCGTCAACATATACTTCAACTAGTCCGCTGACGGGATCATAAAAGATCTTAACATCGTACCACTGTGCGGCAACTAGAGGATGTGAAACATAGGTAACCATCGAAAAAACATTATTCGTTACCTTATAGAATTCAACATACGGAGTTGTGCCATGCCTGAGCCAGATGAAGTATGAGTTGTTGCGGTTAGATGAATCAGGGATGTCGCAGAAGAAATGGAAGCCTGCTCTTTTAGTCGTCAGAGCGCCATCGATGTTTATCTGAAAATGATAAAGGTATTTGTATGATGAATTCTGTTCGACCATTGCATAAATGTTTGTGTTGGTATTTACTTCATCGCTCTGAAGAAGGTGCCCGTTGCTTATGCTCCATGTTCCGGTATCTGCCGTCCATTCCGGGTTTAATGCCGTTGCAAAATTATCATTGAAAAAGCCATGAACGCCGTTTGCTCTCCATTCGGTTCCATCGTTGTCGAGGACCTGGAAATATTTTTCTCCTATCTGAATATTGTCGATGTCGGTGAATGTCGCAGTAAAGTCCTATGTCTGCCAGTTGCCGGCATCAATTGTGGTTGTAGGTGGAATATTGTCAATTGAACATTGCAGAGTTGCATAAAAGCCGGGATTAGTAGTGAGAACGTCACTTTTAAAACGCAGGGTTAATTGTCCGCCAGTCGAGACCACAGTTCCAGGACTGTTTGTACCGGTATAGGAACCGATAAGCGGCGATGTCGTTGACGGCCCGTCATAAATCCAGAGCGTGTCGTAATTTGCTTCCACATCGAATTGTGTAAAGTTCAGAGTAAGACTTGTTGCATTTTGCGGAGCAAGAGTATATGTGTAAAGTTCATTATTGAAATATTTACCGCTGGGGCCGCCCATGTCGAATATTGTGTCCTGGCAGGGAGTATAATAACAGTCAGTCATTTTTTCCTGAAGTCTGTTCCAGTATTGCTGGTAACCGTCGTCGTAACCCAAAGCCCAGATGGCTATTCCGCCGATATTTCTTTTTAATACCACATCAAGTTTTTTACCGAGACTGTAATCGTCATCTACGTGACACTGATGCCATGCGCCGTTATTATAGACGTAATACGGGACATACGAATAGTCGCACCAGCTCTTATTGGCAGCAGAATAATATCCGTCGGTATTGGTGTGAATTGCTTTAAAGGTACGGCTTGAGCCTGATGCAGTTGTTGAAGAATAAAGTGCGCCGGAAGAAGTAGGGTAGTCGAAACTGAAATACGGAAGACCACAAACCAGTTTTGAATGTGTTACACCCTGACTCAGGTAATATGTAATAGAGTATGATATGTTCAATGTGCTGCTGGTAGTAGTGAAACTATATGTAGGCGAAGTTGGTCCAGCAGTCCCGCTTCCCCCGTAATAATAATCGTATCCCATTATACAGAACTGGTCGATATATGAATTCATCGCTGCAACATCGAAAGTGCCATTGTAGTTGACAGCCGGCAGACAGATACTGACCTCGGAGCCGGGAACGGCAGCGTGCATCTGCGTGCACAGGTCGATCATGAAATTAGTAAGGTTTGTCTTTTGCGACGAAGGAACCGCTTCGAAATCTATATTAACGCCATCTATGCCTCTTGACTGGACAAGCGAAATAAGATTGTCTATAAGGTTTTGCTGTGCTGTTGAAGAGGCAAAAAAAGTAGCATGGTCGCTGAAAAGTACGACACATAACTGAACTTTTACATTATTGTTAAGGGCTTCATCAATAACAGCAGCAGTAGAAAAACTGTGAGTAGAAGTAGCATTCCCTGTCGCAGGGTCAACATCATAGGCAAAATAACATAAATGCGAAAGCAGGTCCCAGTGATAATTCGTATAAACCGACCCAACCCAATACGGATGCCAGCCGAATACAATCTTATTAAGGGTGCAGGTCTTTTCCTGCTGTATGTTCAATGGTTTGTATCCCGATAGTGAATCCCAGAATGCATCTGTCCTTTCACCAAAGGATTCATAATACTCACTTTCCTGCTGATGAACGGATATGTTCTGAGAAAAAGCATTGAAGGAAACTGCAATAAGTACAAGAAAAACGAAGAGGCGCATATTATTCAAATTTAGAAGTAAAGGTATAGATTTTTTTTATTCGTTTCCTCATGTTGTTATTTTTCTTATTTTTGAGAAAAATAATCCCAATCTTTGTTTACGGTTTAACAACAGTTTTGCAGAATAAACCTTAATTTTGGTTGGGATATAAACGAGTTGGTCACAAGAAGAAAAAGTAATACAACATAGTTAAATTGACAAAACTATATCAAATTCAAGGAAAATAGTTAATAAAAAATTATCAAAATAAAGATTATTTTATTATCTTTGTAATGTATAATACTTAATATTAGAAATATGGACATACAAGTAAAAAAATTAGAACTAATTGAATGGATTGC
>CAZEWB010000362.1:0-4594 GCA_964515655.1 uncultured Bacteroidales bacterium | reverse complement strand
ATTCAATGTATCGGAACGCAAAAGGACGGCGAACTAAGCATTGAATCACTCACAAAAAAGATTAAGTTTAACCTTAACCAATTATCAGATACTATATTGGAGGATAATAGGTATAAATTATTGCAACGAACAGTCTGAAACAAACGCGAATAAATTTACTTTTTATAACCCATCATTAGATGTGTCAAATATCATATGGCTACGTTCTGACAGCGGGTTAATAAAAACAAGCAATTTAATTTCCGGATGGCAGGATATAAGCGGGAGCGATAATGATGCATGGCAAATGAATGCAGCGGAACAGCCAATATTTCTTGATAGTATATCAGTTCTAAATTACAAGCCGATTCTTCGCTTTGACGGGCTAAATGACTTTATGGGAATTTATGATAATAACTCTTTAGATTTTAATGATGAATTCACAATGATTTTTATTTCAAAACAGACCGTTGCAACCTCAGATAAAGCATATATCTGCAAATGGAATTATCTAGTACAAAGCTCATGGGCTGTTCAAACAGGAACCCCGGGAGGTGTAAAAGCATTCATCGCAAATACTCAAACAGATATCGGAGTAAATTACGTTCAAACAACGAATGCCTCATTAGATTTAGGCAAGTATAATATCTATACTATAAAATATGATGGGAATCAAAGTACAAATAACAGGATAAAGATGTATTTTAATATTAGCCCTCTAAGTATCACAACGTCAGGAACAATTGTATCAACATTGTTAAATAGCACTGCCGATTTAAAAATAGGAACATTCGAAGGACTTAGCAGGTTTTTTAATGGCGAATTCGCCGAGATTCTTTTATATAACAGGGCGTTATCAGATTTAGAGCGCTATCATGCCGAACAATATCTGCACTATAAGTATGCTCCCCCTGTTAATCTGGGTGCAGATATTTATACTCAGAACTTTTGCCCGGTTATAATCGAAGCTTCAGACAGATATATTGATTATTATTGGAACACTCCGGATATATCGCCCGGTAACATTTCAGATATTGTTGTCAGCAGGTCAGGGCAATATTCCGTCACGGTTACAGATGTATTTGGTTTTACCTCTACTGATACAATAAATGTACATTTCCCAGAAGAAATCAGGGATACTTCTTTTTGTGCAAACGACTCGATTATCCTTACATCTCCGTTTAGCGGAAACTATACATATTTATGGAGCAATCTATCAACAACCGAACAGACAGTATTCTACAACGGTGGCACATGCTGGCTCGAAACTACAGATGATTCACTGTGCTCAAGAAGAGATACATTTATTATTGAAGTAGACAGTATTTCATATATCGCGTCACTTGGTAATGACACGTCGCTGTGCAGTGGAAATTTCATGTTACTTCAGTCGGGGCAGCAGGACGTTGTTTCGTATTTATGGTCTCCCGGAGGAGAGACCACCTCTTCAATTGTTTTGAATAACAACGGTGGGTGGTATGGGTTAACCGTTACAAGCGCCAATGCGTGCACCGCCACCGACTCCATCTACATCTCCATCCACGGCACAGCCCCCACGGCCACTTTCACAATGCAAAACCAATGTTTTGGTGACTCGCTGGTGTTTACTGATGCGTCCTGGCCAAATGATTCCAGTAATATTATTCAGTGGGACTGGATCTTCCACGATGGGCAAACGCTTTCGGGCGATAGCGTGGTGAAGAAGAAATATGCCGCGCCGGGGATCTATTCGGCTACATTAACGATTGGAACCGATAGTTCTTGTTCTGCTTCTGTTACATTGCAGGTTCTGGTGTATCATTTACCGGTACCGGATTTTGAGTTGGGGAACCCCTGCAGTGACCATCCAATACAGTTTTACAATTATTCCTCGGTGCAGGGAGGGGCTCATATAACAGATTATTTATGGATTGTGAACGACACCAACACATACAATATTACCGCCCCTGTTTACAATGCGGGAGGTCCCGGTGTCGTTACGGTATACCTTAATGCCACCAGCAATTATGGGTGCGAGAATGATACAACAATGACCTTTGAAATTAAACAAAGCCCCTTAGCTCAGTTTGATATTTCCCCGTCATGTTCTGAACGCAAAACATATTTCTTCGACCTGTCGGAATCAACGGTGGTTCATCCGATATGGAAGTGGGATTGGGACTTTGGGGTTGCCGGCGCCGTTTCGGAGATGCAGAATCCCGATTATACTTACACTTTACCGGGAAATTATAATGTCACTCTTCAGGTCATAAACCTTTACGGATGCCCCGACCAGGATTCGGGGATCGTTCAGGTCTCCGCATCCCCCCGCGCAGGCTTCTTGGGCGATACAGCATGTGTTGGTGTTCCCGTCCAACTGGCTGATACGTCTGTAGTTGACAACGGGCACATTTATCAGAGAACCTGGGATATTCCGGCATTGGGGTCTTTTTCGGACAGTGTAATAAATGTAATTTTTAATCAGAGCGGAAATTTCGAAGTAAGTCTGGAAGTCATTTCGGAACTTAACTGCAAAGACGAGGTGACCGGAATCATAAATGTTTTTCCCCTTCCCGAAGCTGCGTTCACTGTTTCGGAAAATCTCGGCCCATTCCCGCTAACTGCAGAGTTTACAAATGGATCAGATCCGGGTTCGTACTTCTGGGATTTTGGCGACAATTCCGGATCGCAGCTCGAAAATCCTGTTCATATTTATGCTGATACAGGCTCGTTCCAGGTGGTTTTATCGGTAACCGATGCTAACGGTTGTGTGCAACAGGCCGGGCAGACAATAAGGGTAGTTCAGAATATTTACGACCTGGCCATACTCTTCATGGACACTATAGTAAACGGAAACCTGAGGAACATAGAAATCTGGATTGCCAACATGGGAACTTTACCCGTCCAAAATCCATATTTGCTGGTCAAACTTCCAAACTCACAGCCATTTTCCGAAACCGTAAATTTGACCCTTGAGCCGGGTGATACACCTTATTATATAATGACGACCGGGATATATGTAAATGAAGCGATAGACAGGTCCTTTATCTGTGCCGAAATAATGTTGCCACCGGCATACGGAATTGACGTTAATGAATCGAATAACGAATACTGCCTCACTTCGGGCAACGATTTTAGTCTTTTGAGAATATACCCCAACCCTGCCAAAGATGGAATAATCATAGAATTCTCTTCAGGAAGCAATACCGACGCCGATATCATTATTAATACAGTAAGGGGCCAGAAGATATTACAGCAGAATGTAGCAGTTCAAAAGGGATATAACCGTATCAATCTTGATATAAGTACTTATACGGCCGGAGTATATTTTCTTTCGATAAGGCATAAGGACGGCGTGACTATTGACAAGTTTGTGAGAAGCGAATAACTCCGGTTATAAATTGCTGATAACCTAAGTTCGGGATAAGAAGAAAAAACAAACAAATAAACTCCCGTGCGTCATTGCGACGATTCAGCCTGAAAAAATAAAGAAGGTAATACTATTTGAATCGGAAGCAATCGGATGTGGATGGGGTTGTGCAGATGGAGTGGGGAGGGGAACACCATATACAATCCCGTATATATCCACACACAGTCCCATCACATACCGATTGCTTCGAATTGCAATAACGCTCACTAAAATTGATATTTACACGATGCAATTCTCGTATGACGGAGGGGTGTTATTATTATACTTGAAACGGTGTAAATTGTCGTATTTTGTTAATGGGTTATGGGTTGGGCGGCTGGTTTGGTTGAAAGTCAGTGGTCTGTTGTCAAAAACCTAAAACTATAGCCCATTGACTAAACCAGATGCTCAACCTTTTAACCTATAACCTGATTAATACAATCGATGCGGAAAATTATCCCGGTTGCAGTATAGTTTGAACTTACGAATATCTAAAACGGTTGTGTTGCAATAGCAATCAAAAAACTTTTAATTTCTTTATCGCTTACAGCCGGGCAAATGTATTCAATCTGTTCGCTATAGTCTATATCATCAAAAAAGCATAATTGCTGGCGAAAAAGTTTCTTTGCTCCTCAGATAATATTTCTGTATGCGCCATTGTTTTTGAAATATAAATCAAAAATGTTTTTTACAAGTTTAAGGTAGTTATTTCTTTTCCGTGAAATGGGATTTTCTTTATGTGTGTGATTGTAAAATATTTCAGCTACTTTTTCAATTCCCAGCAGATCAAATAAACCTTTTACACTTTTTTCATCTCCGTAATTTAAAATAAATTCCACTAACACTTCATCACTGATCTGTTGCAGTTTATCTTTTCGGATGTACCAGAAAAGCGCTTCGTTCTCAGCAATAAACTGTTCCCTTGTTTTGTTCATTATTCTATTCTCATTTCTGATAAAGACTATTATCTGAGCCTAAAAGAATTTCTTTGGCAATGCGCTTTAAATCTTTCTCTGCCTTTTGATAATCCGGTTTTGTGATCCAGATTATTGAATCAAACAAACAGGAAATGTTTCAATCATGGACGATACGTCTATAGGATTAACCCACATATCCTTCTCCTTGGCATCATTTATAATAGATTCCCAGTTGAATTGATAATGGTATGATAAAAACAGAATATCTGCAACATCTTTTTCGGCCGACCTGGGTAAAGCAGAAATTTTA
>CAZEWB010000361.1:0-4597 GCA_964515655.1 uncultured Bacteroidales bacterium | reverse complement strand
TATACACCCCATTCCGGATCACTTGTGCCATTTTTATACGTTAAAAGCGTTCCGTTTTGACTGTAAAGATACCAATCAAGGTCAGCTGTATTAAGCCGGGACCAATTAAGTCCGATATTGAGTCTTGTGTAGTAATCAGGTACATAAAAATAATAATACTGAACCCCGCCGGCGGAAATGGTATTTGTCCATGTGGAATAATTCCTGTATGCCCCTATTTGTCTGCAAAAACGGACATACATACCTGCTATTGCCGCTACACCATCTTTTAAGGAGTTAGCTGTGCCGGTAGCAACATTTATTGATGCTTGATCAAAAGGAGCATAATCATCTCTAATTGCATTATTGAATTGATCTCCTACCCATTTATAACTATTTGATATATTTAACGCAAAATTAATTGCTAACGAGCCAGGAGATGTAGTAGTATTGAAGTTTGCATTAATAGTGGCAGGAAAATACCGTTTATTGAAATTATGACCAGTGTTCCAATTTCTGTCATAAGTCCATATTTTTTCATAATCGACATGATCAACAATCTGTTGCCATAAATAAAGTTGAGAATGAAAGCACTGTGATAAATCTCCAAAATAGTGCATAACATAACCCAACCTTTTTTTAGCTTCCGAAATATTGCTAGCATTATAATAATTTACGGCATCAGAAAAATGGGTTTGAACATTAGAATTAGCCCATGTACTATGAGGAAATGTTGGCCATGGCATAGGGTTAATAGGGCCAGTACCGTTATTACATAAATATATGTGGCCAGGCTTTCCAGGGTATTGCTGACCCAAATAGTCAGCTCCTTCATCTGCGACACCTGTAAAGTTATCAGGGTCATCAGCAAAATCAGCTATACCATCTGGGTTTACCCCAATCATTTCCATTGCATCTTTGGCTAAAGCTACATGTATTACTTTATCCCATTTTTGATTTTCATCCGAGTTTTGATTATCTTCCGGAGTCTTTTCAGGTATCTTAAAGACTATTCCATCCGGCACATTACACGGTACTAATTCAAAGTCACCTCCTTTCCGATTATCAGGTTTGTCATCATTATTGAATTTTTTGCACCCTGCCGAAAAGACCATCAATAGAACTGTCAGCATACTTAGTATTAACACCTTTTTTTTCATACTTAATACATTTTTGGTTAATAAAAAATTGTCGGCACAAAACTATTTCAGTGCAATGTGATAGAAACCAGTATTATTACCAGTATTTGGAATTTGGGTCTTTGGACTTGGAATTTGGGTCTTGATCAGTACTTAACCAACACTGCTCCTGATATCGGTTCCAGGTCGTCAATTGAAATGATGTAAAGATAGTTTCCCATCGGCAGGTTTTCTCCTTTCCACCTGTTGGCCGGGTCTGCGTATTCAACACCTGTACCGCTGTACAAAAATAACCTGTCGCCCCATCGGTTAAAAATTTCAATTCTTACCCTCTTGTATGCGCCGATGTTTACGATCTCGAAGTAATCATTTTTGCCATCGCCGTTTGGTGTGATCACATTTGGAATGACAAGGGGGATATCAATTGTAAATGTATCAGTAGCCATACATCCTCCTGCATCAGTAAGGATTATGATGTAATCTCCTGAGAATATTTCTGCAAGGTCTTCTGTAGTTTCATTATTCGACCAGAGATATTCATACGGTAATGAACCACCTGTTACAGTAATGTCAATATAGCCCATGTTGTTTGACGGATCCATACCTGTTACACCGCTGATTGTGATTGGTCCGGGATAATCAAGAGTGGTCTGGCCGGTATTTGAGCAGCCTACAGCATCAGTAACTGTAACAAAATAAGTTCCGCTGTTAATGCCGGATGGCGTTGATATCACCGGGTTTTGTTCTGAGCTTGAGAAACCTGCGGGTCCTGTCCAGTTGTATAATGTTCCTCCTGAAGAAAATAACATTAAAGGATCATCAGGGCAGGATGGGGCATTGTTGCTGCAATTCACATCCGGCAGTTCCTGTACTACAATTGTTACATCTTCGGATGCTGAACATCCGTTAGTACTTGTCACTACAACGGTATATATCCCTGCATTGACAAGCTGAGCGTTTAGAATTAAAGTGTCCTGCCGGTTTGATGTAAATCCGTCAGGTCCTGTCCAGCTGTATGTGCCACCGCCTAAAGAATTAAGTGTGATCGTACTTCCTTCGCAAACAGGACTGCTCCCGAATGCGTTTACAGACGGAACAGCATCGATCATCACAATAGTTGTTGCAGTGTCGGAGCAACCGTTGGAATTGGTTACGGTTACTGTGTATGTTCCTGCATTTGCTGTTGTTGCATTTGTAATTGTCGGAGTCGGTGTTGTAGAAGTATACCCGCCGGGGCCGCTCCATGAATATGAAGTACCGCCCGTGGAAGTAAACAAGAGGACTCCGCCTTCGCAGAAAGGACTGCTGTTATTAGCTGTAGCAACGGGCATTGCATTAACGACCACAATGGTAGTTGCCACTCCTGAACATCCGTCAGAATTTGTAACCGTAACAGAATAACTTCCGGCTCCTGCCATTGTAATTGCCGCAATAACCGGGTTGGAAACATTGCTGTTGAATCCGTCTGGTCCTGACCACAAATAATTATTGCCACCTGTTGCTGTCAGGTTCAATGCCTGACCTTCGCATACCGGACTGTTGCTCCCGGCAGAATAATTAGAAAAGGTATTCACTGTAACTGTCGTTGTACCAACTGCAGAACAACCAAGATTGTTGGTTACAGTAACAGAATATGTGCCCGACATGGCAGAAGATGCCGAAAAGATATCAGGAGCAGCAATATTACTGGTGAAACTGCTTGGGCCGGTCCAAAGATACGTTATCCCGCCAGAAGCATTTAAGCTAATAGTGTCGTCTTCGCAAACGGGACTGTTGCTTGAAACTGTGACTGAAGGTGCAGGATTTACAATGACATCTATTGAATCGGTTGTATTTCCGCAGCTATTGCTTACGGTTACATAGTACATTCCGTTGCCGGAAATACTAATGCCTGCAATTGCAGGATCCTGATCAGCGGAACTGAAACCACCCGGTCCTGTCCATGCGTATGTATTACCGCCCGAAGCAGATAAATTCAATGTGTCTGATTCGCAAACAGGACTGTCGGATGAAATAATAACTACAGGCAATGCTTCGACACTTACAGAAACACTGTCATTATTAACACAGGTGTTAACATCTGTTACCGTTACATAATAGTAACCGGCGTTGTTGAAAGTTATGCCGGTAATAGAAGGATCAGCATCAGAAGATGTAAAACCTGCCGGTCCGCTCCATTGAAACGAAGTGCCTCCTGATACCTGCAGATTCAGGTTTCCTGACTCGCAAACCGGACTGTTGGCAGAAATGGTGATAACAGGGAGAGGATTAACTGAAATTACAGTTGTGGCAGTACCAGAACAGTTATTTCCATCAGTCAGTATTACGGTGTATGTTCCGCTATCTGCATTGGTAATTACTGGATTCTGTCCTGAATAAGTATAACTGTTTGGGCCAGTCCATTCAAAAGTGCCGGTTCCTGATGCTGAAAGGTTGACCGTTCCGCCTTCGCAAACAGGTCCGTCGTTTGTAGCGGAAACAACAGGAAGGGTGTTTATAGAAACATCGGTTTGATTTACAGCAGTACAGCCATTACTATTGGTAACGGTTACATAATATGTTCCTGCTGCGTTAAGGGTAATAGCAGCTATGAAAGGATCCTGATCTGCGGAACTGAATCCACCCGGTCCAGTCCATGCGTATGTATTACCTCCCGAAGCAGATAAATTCAATGTGTCTGATTCACAAACCGGGCTGTCGGACGAAACGGTGACTACCGGCAATGCTCCGACACTGACTGAAACACTGTCATTATTGACACAGGAGTTAACATCTGTTACGGTTACATAATAGTAGCCTGCATTGCTTGAGTTAATACCTGCAATAGACGGATTCGCATCAGATGAAGCAAAACCTGCCGGGCCACTCCATTGAAACGATGTACCTCCTGATGCCTGCAGATTTAAAGTTCCTGACTCGCAAACCGGACTGTTAGCTGAAATAGTGATAACAGGCAGGGAATTAACAGCAATTACAGTTGTGGCAGTATCAGAACAGTTATTTCCATCGGTCAGTATTACGGTGTATATTCCACTGTCAGCATTATCTGCATTGTTAATTACAGGATTCTGTCCGGAATAAGTAAAACTGTTTGGGCCTGTCCATTCAAATGTGCCGATTCCTGATGCTGAAAGGTTGACAGTTCCGCCTTCGCAGACAGGTCCGTCGTTTGAAGCTGAAACAACAGGTAGAGCGTTTACAGTGACATCGGTTTGATCTACAGCAGTACAACCGTTATCATTGGTCACTGTTACATAATATGTTCCTGCTGCGCTCAGGGTAATACCTGTAATGAAAGGATTCGGATCCGTTGAAGAAAAACCATCAGGACCGCTCCAATCAAATGAAGAACCACCTGTAGCCTGCAGTGTCAGAGTGCCATTTTCGCATACAGGGCCGTCATTGGCTGCTGTTGCAGTGGGTAAGGAATGTACAGTAATTACTACTGAGTCATAACCCCACCAAACACACCCATCACA
>CAZEWB010000360.1:0-4597 GCA_964515655.1 uncultured Bacteroidales bacterium | reverse complement strand
TGTGTTGGGTGTGTTTGGTGGGGTGGTGACGAATATGGAAAAGGCCCGATAAAGCTTACCGATGTACACGTACAGCTCGAGTACTTCAACACAAGTTCATCGAAGTGTATTCTTGATGTTTTCAAGAAATTTGAAACTATTGTAAAGGCCGGTCATGAAGTTATTATCAACTGGTATTACGAAGAAGACGACGAAGACATGCTTGAGGCAGGCGAAGACTATCAGTCAATAGTCAAGGTTCCCTTTAAGATGATCGAAGTAGAAGAATAATCTGTTTATTCATATAACCTCAAAAGCCGGTACTCCCGGCTTTTTATGTTTGCGGGTATTTATTCGAGTAAGTTCAGAACTCCTGACTTCTCGCAAAATGAAATATATGAATAGGTCATGGGTTCTGAAGTTATAATCAGTCATGGTCTTTGGTACCGGCAGCGGGCATGGCCGATGGTCGTAGTCATTGGTTATACTGTCACCTTTTTAATGGCAAGACAAATTTCCTAATATGTAATTTGGGTTAAAATAAAAGTAAGAAAACATTTTCAAAGAAAAAGTAACTTTTCAGAAAATTCTGCGTAAAATATTGTAGAAAGCAAAAAAGGTGAAGAAATGACGTTAGATTTTTCAAAAACTATTCTGGAGAAGGTCAGTTTCGACCGTTATCTGTTCAGCAAAGAGTTGAGAAAGCTTGTCATCTGGATGGGACACGAAAACGAGGAACTTAAAAACCTGTACAAGTGGTGCGTTGACAATTTCGGGGAGGAGTATTCTGATGTGATAAGTCAGGTTTTTGACAAGCACCGTTTGAAGGATTAGGCCTGAGCAAGGGTGGCGATACTGACCCGGACTCCTTCGTGCTGTAAGAGTGTTTGCGCACATGCTTCAAGGGTTGCTCCCGTAGTAACCACGTCATCAACGAGAAGTATGTGCGCATTTTTTATTGGCTTTTTGTCGCTGACCACGAAGATGTTTTCAACATTCTGCCAGCGCTCCAGGCGCGACTTTTTTGTTTGTGTCTGAGTTGCGACATTTCTCAGTACCACATCATTCCTGTTTGGAATTCCTGTAGCCTCAGAGATGCCTTTTGCTATCATATCGGCCTGATTATACCCTCTTTTTCTTTCACGTTTGGGGTGAAGGGGAACAGGGACTATCATAGTAAGACCTGCTTTTTTTACAGATGGTAGTATTTTAAATCCTAACTGTCTGCCCAGTTCAATACCTACATCTTTTCTTCCCTTGTATTTTAACTGGTGCAGCAAATGCTGAAAATGGGAGTGTTTCCTGAAATGGAAAAGCGATAAGGCGCCCTCAACCGGAACTCTTCCCCAGAAGACCTGCGAAACCGGGTTTTCATCTTCAAGGTTATAACGGGTCAACGGCATTTCGGCCAGGCATAAAGTACATATCACCTTTTCCTGACGCATAAGTTTTCCCCCACATGCTGCACACTGATGCGGAAAACATAAACTCAACACATCATCCAGCCAAATAATAAACAACGACTGTTTGGACCCGGGCATTTTGAAACGGTATTTTAAAATTCGCGAGAAACTTCATCCTTAAGGAACCCGATAGCCACAAAAACAGGCGAAGGGTCAAGTCTCATGTGGGTTTCGATAATCACAGAAGCAAGTTCAACTGATGGAGAGTCCGGTTTTACCCTGTCGGAAGCAGTGTTGATAAGTTTTACAATATTTTCTTTTGCGTTTTTAATAAAGTCCCATGCTTTTCCGGACATATATATCTGTTGTGAAAGGTTATGCTCGTATTCAGCGCGGATCAGACTCAGTAATTCTCTGTGCAGCTGTCCTGAATTCTGCCCGGGAACCTGCAGGCGCAGCAACAACGACTCGGGATTAATTATCTCAAGGAAAAGTATCATACGTTCATACGCCTGCAGTCGTACAGGGGTGATCATCTTCTGGTTCTGACTTTTTACATCCATCTGCCTTTTCTGCGTTTCCTGGTCGAGAAAAGATTTTATCAGGAAATATGCTGTTACCAGCACTATTGATGCCGGAAGGACATATTTAAGAATTTCAAGAATTACATTCATACTTTTGCTTTAAATAATTGACAATTATAATCATTTTTAATATTAAAATAAATATTTAACTTTAAAAAATAAATAAGGGATTATGTCAAATGAAGTTGCTGTAAATAAACCAATTATCATGAATAAAGTTTCCGAACGCCTGACACGTTTATCCGAATCGCAAACACTTGCCATGGCCCAAAAAAGCCGGGAGTTAAAAGCACAGGGCATTGATGTGATAAATTTAAGTATTGGCGAACCTGATTTCAACACTCCCCAGCATATAAAAGATGCCGCAAAAAAAGCTATTGATGACAATTATTCTCATTATTCACCTGTCCCGGGCTACCCCGAACTGTTAAAGGCAATTTCCGGTAAATTTAAAAGAGAAAATGACCTGGATTACTCCACCGAGCAGATCGTTGTATCGTGCGGTGCAAAGCATTCCATAGCAAACGTAATTCTGAGCCTGGTCAATTATGATGACGAAGTAATAATACCTACTCCCTATTGGGTCAGTTATGTTGAACTGGTTAAACTGGCAAGGGGAAAAAGCGTTTTAATAGAAAGCGGAATAGAAAACAATTATAAGGTCACACCCGAACAGATAGAAAAGGCAATAACTCCACGCACCCGAGTATTTCTGTATAGTTCACCTTCAAATCCTACAGGTTCTCTGTACACACGTGACGAACTTAAAGCTTTTGCAAAGGTCTTTGCACGCTACCCGCAGGTAATTGTTATTTCTGATGAGATATACGAACATATAAATTTCAACGGGAGTCATGAATCTATCGCACAGTTCCCCGAGATACGCGAACAGGTAGTAGTTGTGAACGGTGTTTCCAAGGGTTATGCAATGACCGGCTGGCGCATCGGGTACATCGGTGCTCCTAAATGGCTGGCAAAAGCCTGCTCCAAGTTGCAGGGGCAGATGACAAGCGGCGCTTCGTCAATTGCACAGATCGCTTCGGTGGCAGCACTGAACGGAGACAATAAATGTATCAAGGAAATGTGTGCTGTATTCAAAAATCGCCGCGACCTTCTTTATGGCTTGCTGAAACTAATCCCCGGGCTAAAGGTCAACCTTCCCGAAGGCGCTTTCTACCTCTTTACGGAAGCCAGTTATTTCTTCGGAAAATCAGATGGGAAAACCGTTATTAATAATGCCAACGACCTCGCCTTATATTTGCTGAATGATGCCAATGTAGCTATTGTTGACGGTTCTGCATTCGGTGCACCCAATTATATAAGGTTTTCTTATGCCACTTCTGAAAAGGAACTGACAGAGGCTGCAAAACGCATAAAGACAGCGTTGCTTAAACTCGGTTAACAAGAGAACAAGGTCGAGGTCGAGGTCGAGGTCGAGGTCGAGGTCGAGGTTGAGCAGGGTTTCCGTTCTCGACCTTGAACTTGACCTCGACCTTTTAAGACCCAAATTACAAGGACCAATATCCAAATTCCAAGGAAGCTTCCCTTGTGACTTGAAATTTGAGGCTTGGATCCTGGGGTTTATTCAATGTATTTTGCTGTAAGCGACGCTTTGCAATCACGCAATCCCGACGTTTCACCGCAATATAAAACATTTCCTCCACCGCTCCCTCCTCCGGGACCAAGGTCAATGTTCCATTGGGAATAACAGATAAGTTCCGGGCGGTGCTCGGTGAATATTACAGAATGGCCGGCATTAACAAGTTCGCAGAAGAGGTTTCCCATAACACTTATATCATAAGAGGATAATCCACCAGCAGGTTCATCTAACAAGAATACGGAAGCGTCTTTGTTTTCTTCATGCAATGCAAGCGCCATCTGCAGCCTTTGCCATTCTCCTCCGGAAACATCAGATATTCTCTGGCCGGCAACAAGATGACCCAGGCCAGTCCTTACAAGTGATTCTGTAATGGATATTATTGCCTTTGACTCTTTGGTCTTCATGCCTTCTGCCACAGCAGAAAGCTCGGTTATAGTAAGACCCATAAAATCGTTTATATTCTTTCTGTCAACAAGGACTTCAAGTACCCCGGGCATAAAGCGTTTTCCTCCGCATACTGAACAGGGGATCTCGACGTCGGGAAGAAAATCCATGCTTACAGTAATTACTCCCGCACCTTTGCATTCCTCGCAACGGCCTCCTGACTGATGAACTGAAAAATGTGATTGTACTAATCCTTCTTGTTTTGCTTTTTCGGTTGAAGCAAATATTTTTCTTAACGGATCAGAAATACCTGTATATGTCATTACAGTTCCGCTGCTGTTTTTCCTTGATGAACCGGGGCTGCAGTATATTACTTTTCCGATTCCGGGAGTTTCAATTCCTTCGCATCCTTCGGATTTTCCGGATGACAATGAATTATACAGGACATCTCTCAGCAATGTCGTTTTTCCCGAACCGGAAACGCCGGTGATACTGACTAATGTGCCAAGTGGTATATTAATATCAATGTTTTTCAGATTCCTGATGGTGGCATTTTTGATATGGACGGACTCATTTTGTGCAGGGGCATGGGGAGATCCTGCACAAAATGAGTCCGTCCAAACAAAAAACCAAACACACCCAACACA
>CAZEWB010000359.1:4152-4612 GCA_964515655.1 uncultured Bacteroidales bacterium | reverse complement strand
GCAACTTGTAAAAAGTAAGTTCCTGAATTTGAAACTGTCAAAATAATTTCGTTAGACAACCCATTATTCCAGTTATAATTTTCATAACTTGTATCTGGGGTAATTGTGTATGAATCACCTTCACAGAAAAAAGCATCATTTCCGAGAGTTAATGGGCCAAAAATAGAGTAATCCTGTTCAATTGTATTGTTTTCAGAATCTCTTACAATAATATGATATGTGCCAATGTTAAGACCAGAAAATATACTGTCATTATAATAACTTACACCACCGTTTATTGAATACTCATATGGAGAAGTACCACCTGATGCATTAATAATTATTTCTCCATTGTTAAGTTCGTCACATGTAGTATTAGATGAAATTATCTCATCTATTCGTAAGCCTATTTTAGTGAAATAAATATTAGTACCTGTATAATTTGATCTAATACTACAAACACACCAAACACACCCAACAC
>CAZEWB010000359.1:0-4142 GCA_964515655.1 uncultured Bacteroidales bacterium | reverse complement strand
TACCTGTATAATTTGAGCAAAAGATTGTAGTGTCATCAAATGTTGCATTAAACCTGTAATTACCTGATATAAATAAATTGCTCTTTAAATCCGAACTTACAGATAGACCTCCGTTACCTTCATAAGAAGCAACTTGTTTAAGCCATATAAAATTACCTGCATTATCATATTTAATAATAAAAGTACTCCCATTGTATTCAGCAGTATAATTCTCGTTATTAAAACTAATTGTGCCTTTATAGGAACCTGTTATAAATATATTGTCAGACTTATCTATACAAGTTGATTGTATACATGCAAATGAGTATACACTTATTTGATTCGATTGAGTTGCCCATAATAAATCACCAGAACCATTAAATTTAGCGATACAGAAATCAATAATTCCAATAGGGAACAAGGTAGTATCATTTAACACTAGTGGCTCAAGAAGATTACCGGCTATGACTAAATTGTTATCACTATCTATCGAAAGGTAATATCCCCCCGTGCTTCCCACAACATTTTGTGTGCCTTCAAGTGTTTTAGCCCAGATAATATTTCCATTATTGTCAAACTTTGCTAAGAAAAATGACTGAATATTATTAGAGTGTAATGTAGTATCTCCAAACATCAATGAATCGTTATACGAGCCGCTTACATATAGATTTCCATTATAGTCAGTAACAATCGAATTTGCTATATCTCCATATGGGCCACTTGCTTGTTTTATCCAAATTAAATCACCGTTTGTATTAATTTTAGCAATAAATAAATCTTGAAATCCAGAAGAAATTAATGTAGTATCATCAAAAAGTGAATTATATGAAAAATAACCGGCCAGGTATAAATTATTATCAAATCCAATTATTGAATTACTTTCATCAGCATATGGACCACCAGCATTTATTACCCATACTAACTTTCCATTGGAGTTATACATTGCATAAAAAATATCTATGCTTCCATTTGATAATAATGTGATAGTATCAAAAACAGCATCTCCTGTGAACCATCCGGTTATATATACATTCAGACTATCATCAACATAAATACTTTTACCTGCTTCTGAACATGATTGTGTGGAATCTCCACCTGCTTGATTGATCCAAATCAGATCTCCATCATTACTATACTTTGCAACATATATATCGCTTAACCCTGAAGAAATTAATAGTGTATCATCAAAATATATACTATCACTGAATTCCCCCGTCAAATAAACAAATCCATTTTTATCCGTAATAGTACTATAACCATAATTCAATCCGTTTATTCCAAATTGTTTTACCCAATCGAACTTAATACTTTGAGCCCATATTGAAAAGGAAATAAATACTAGAACGACAAGTGAGATAAACTCTTTCATAGTGTTACATTTAGACAATAATGAATCCGTTGAAATATAATATTTTCCAAAATTAACATTATATTAATTAATTTCCAATTAGATCACAATCTTAGCCAGTGAGTTATTGACTTATCGTAGTATTGTGCGAAAATCTTGCTTATGGCAAAAGCAGTTAGCCAGCAGATGCTGAACAAGCAGATAGAAGATTCTATCCGGGATAAGGATGCGTTCTTATAGGGGTCCTTATAAACAAAAAACAACTAATTGAGTTTTTCAATAAGTTTATTGCTCCAGGAATTATTCAATTCGAGGAAAACACATCCGAGTATAAGAGAGATAGTACAAATAATCAGCTTTACCAGTATGATTTATTCAAAGATTAGTAATCGGGAAACAGCGGGGAGGGGACATGGGGTTAGGGTTTCTTTTTGGATTTATATAAAGTTTTAAGAAAAGCAGTAACATGAGAATTAGTTAATCCCATTGTTGCATTATTAGTTTTGATATGTAAAACAGGAACCTGATCTTTATTAAACTGAATAGACACAGGCCTGGTCATTCCATCTTTAAACCAAAATTCATGGGATGAATTATGGCCGGTATAATGCAAGCCTTGATCTTCGAGGAATTGCCGGTAGATATTGATGTCTATCGGCTTCAAGTAACAGAAATTGACAGTTTCTGATCAACAACACGACCTTTAGGAGGGATTGGAAAATTTGGGAAAAGAGTAAAAAAAGGAGGAACGCATGAATGCTTTTTTGCATGAACTGCTGATTTAGTCCAACCTAAACGCTTCATGTCTTTATCTAAAAGATTATGTTCAATTTGAAATTGGAAGTGACCTTCAAGCAATTCACGAAAAGCTTTATCGGCTTCGTCTTTAGTATCACCATATGCATTAAGTTGTAATGAAGGAGAGGAAAAAAACCAAAGACCCTCATCCTGAAAAATGATAACACGGATTTCAATTTCCAGAATATTACCCTTAAGGCAAATCTTTTCATTCATAGTGGATATCTCCTGTTTGTAATGTTTAAACGAACAAATCTATTGAATAGTTTCTTAATTCGGAAATAATAATAAGATGTTTTAAAGCAAATTATGACATGATTTTTATAAAATGTTCATAAGTTATTGACAAAAAGTTAAATACTTATGAATTAAAATGTGTTGCATATTTTGCAAAAAGGCAGAAATACGCAGAAGAATGAGTAAAAATACGCAGAGGGAAGCAGTTGTCGGTGTTCGATGATCGGTAATTAGTGGAGTGCGGTATTCAGTGTTCAGCGGGGAGGGAGCATGGCTTAATTGGCCTTCGATGAAAATAATGAAAATCCGGAGATAATCATTACTTTAGAGGATATAGTTAATACAAAACAGAATATCGGAACATATAGTAAACATCAATTATATAAATTATTCGTTAGGCACATTTCAATTATTAGAGCAAACGCTTTCCCGATATTTAAAATTATTTACGAATCTTATATCTTGTCTAAAATATCACAAATGATTGATTCGGGCATCTCAATATTATCCTAACAAAATGAACAATATTTCACATCAGACCGTAAAAGGGATAAGTAAGGAATTTCAGCACGAAGCCGAACGAAGAAATTTGAAGTTTTTATAGTTGCCCTAAAGGGTATTTCTGCTGATAAGATCGGAAAGTAAGGGTTTAACGCTTCTGGCAACAGGTATGTCACTGCCATCGGACATCTCAACTGTTCCTCCGTCTTTTACAGGCGAGTATTTTACCAGGTGCTCGATGTTTATCAAATGTGATTTATGGGTCCTGAAAAAACTCTCACCTTCAAGAGATTCTTCGAACGATTTAAGGTTTTTGGAAACCAGTCTCATCTTACGGTCAGAAGTAAAAACCCTAGAATAACTTCCGTCTGCTTCTATCCTCACGATCTCCTTTATGTTTATATATTCAGTACCCGTAAGTGTGGATAAAGCAAGTTTGCCGGAGAGTGCTATTTTTAGTTTTTCAGTATTTACTTCGGGTGCAATACCGGGATTGTTTTTTCTCCTTTCGGTGATCTTCTTTACAGCGTTGATCAGCTCCATTACATTCACCGGCTTAAGAAGGTAGTCGGTGGCCGAAACCCTGAAAGCCTTAACTGCATACTGATTATACGCTGTAACGAAAATGACATCAAAATGACGGTTAGCGAACTGTTCTATCAGTTCTATGCCCGACATCGCAGGCATTTCAATATCAAGAAAAACAAGGTCGGGGTTCTTCTGCTGTATCTCTCTTATGCCCTCTACGGGTGAGGTGGCGATTCCTATAACTTCGACATCAGGGCAATATTCCTTAAGCGCTACTTCAAGGGCTTTTACCGCCTTTTTTTCATCGTCAATTATAATGGCTTTAATCATAATCTTCAGATTGTATCAAAGGTAAGAAAAATTCAACCCTTGTCCCAATTCCTTCGTTTTTTTCATTCTTCAGATCATAGTACTTCAGGAAAAATTCAGAATCGTTAAGAGAACACAATGCTTTTATCCTTTCTTCGGTGATCTTAATGCCGTGAGATTCCTTTTTCCTTCTGTCCTTGTTGAGTTCTGCCGATCTCTCCCTGCCTATCCCGTTATCCTCAATTGTAAACAAAAGTTTTTCGTCCCTGATAACAATGGAAATTTTCAGCATACCCTTATTTTCAGAATGCACCAGCCCGTGCCAGATCGAGTTTTCGATGAAGGGCTGGGATATTAACGGAGGGACCCAGACTTTTTCCCGTGAGATCTTTTCATCCACAGAGATTTCCCATTGAAACCCCCCCCCAAACACACCCAACAC
>CAZEWB010000358.1:0-4614 GCA_964515655.1 uncultured Bacteroidales bacterium | reverse complement strand
TGTGTTGGGTGTGTTTGGGTTTTTGGGTTTGTTATTTTAGATTTGTTTGGAAATTGGTTCTTAGAATTTGGTCCTGATAATTATCAGGATTATTTGAGGTTTGTGTTTTGATTATTGATTTTTACATTGGCATCTCAATTGCAATGCAGGAGAGGACTTAATTTGCAATAAGGTTTTCTAGAAATGAAAATTGGTCACTGAATTATGACTTTCTGCTTATAGAATGACACTGACAAATTTCTGTTGCGCAATGCTACATTTATTTCATTCTGAGCTCCCCTGAACCAAAGAATTCTCATTCTGTCAGCAGGACTCTGATCATGCAATATTTTACCTCCGTTTACCATCCAGAAAACCTCATTGTCTTTTGCATTCGTAACAAAATATTCACAAACAGGATCCGTAGTTTTTACATTCAAAGGACCTTTTATGTCAGCTAACGGCGGTTTATTCAAATTGAAAAGAAAATCACGTGACATTGTTTTTATTGTGTCGAAACAAGGATTGATGCTGCCGTCATCATTCACATTCGGATCATGCCCATAACCTTTGAACATCTTAAGCGTAACAGGCGTTTTGGTCACTTTGGAATATTTGTAAATGATCTCCGAACCGAAAACTTTTTCACTGAAGAATTTCGATACTTCGCTGCTGACATTCGCAAAAGGATAATCATTTCCCGTTGGGATCAGTTTGTCATCACTTCCGTGAAAACAGAGAATGGGCAGGTTGGGATTTTCAACAAGCATGCGGATATGCGTTAGCGCTCCCCACATATTGATGACACCTTTAACTTTAAATGACGCTTTAATATTATTTGTACTGCAATCCAGGCAGCCCAGGTCCTCAAGGAGGTAAGTGAGATATGCTTTGTGTGATGGGTAATACGAGTCGTCTTTCATCATTGCAACATTCATGGCTATGAATCCTCCCGCGCTGTTGCCACCTATGTATATTTGAGCAGTGTCAACACCATATTTTCCTGCATTTGCAACCAGATAACGAATTGAAGCTTTTGCATCCTGCGTTGCCCTGTATATGGCCCGTTCGAGAAAATAATAAGAACCGGGCACAAACCAGAACCCAAGCCTGTAATTCGGCGTGGCAACCACATATCCTCTTTTTGCAAAATATTCAGCCATCCCCTTCATAGTTATTGACGATTTATCACCGATCATAAAAGCACCGCCATGATACAGAACTAACAGAGGACGCATGGTGCAGGTGTCTCCTGCAGGTACGTATATGTTCATATCCATCATCAGATCGTTCATCAGGAAATTATTTATAAGGCTTTTGCCAACTTCAACTATGATCCCGGGGTATTCGTCTTCGGTAATCTTCTCAACAATTTTTGAATTGTAATAACCTCTGGCAATGCCATATTTGACAGTGGTTTTATTAAGATTTTCAGTTATCTCACCAAAGTACCTGTTGGTTATTTCGGGAAAATCCACCGGCCTTTCTGTGACAAATACTGCTTTTCTGTCGTTACCTTCAATTGTAAAAGATGTATCAGTGACCTCATAATCTTTTAATTTTGCTTTGTTCAGTTTGTCTGACATATAATATACAAGAAATTTCGCTCCTTTTTTATGTACATAGAAAGGGATCCTTGTAACCACTGCCCTGCCTGAATCAACAAAAAAGTAACCTTTTAATTCCGGTGATGTCTCTGTAAAACGCACCCATGTTTTTGCTTCGGCGCAATAATAATCCGTGTCCGGCTTCAGTTTTTTCAATCCCGCATCGTCCAGCATCGAGGTCTCTTTGCAGGATGAAAGTATGAATACAAATAATATGAAGGGGATAAAGAATCTCATTACACAAAAATAGTAAAAATAAAAAACATCCATTATTGCAAAAGTGTTTTATTGCCACAGATTTCGCAGATTTGCACAGATATTTTTCTGTGTAATCCGTGTAATCTGCGGCAAAAATGTACCTTAGTTCTACACTTATTCCTTCACTATTTTCAGCGAAAAATCATTACCGTTGTACTGCCCTTTTATGCAATACATTCCTGCGGGCCAGCTTTCAGTTTCTAATTTTACTTTTTTACAGGAATTGTTGCTTGTGCAATACATATGTTTCCCGTTGGTGTCGTATACTTTGATATCGGAATTTGAGACCTCTTCAGCAAAGTCAATATTTATATATGAAGTGCATGGGCTGGGGAATACTGAAACAATACCAGAATGAACGACAGGTACACCAAGACTTGGGGATACAATTATCAGATCAAGAAAAGGTGGCTGCGCAGTTACATGAATGGAATCGCCCAACCAGTCTCCAAGGTATCCGGATTCAACAAGGTCATAATAGTACGAATCAGATAAGCGGAATATGTCGTAACTATACCACCAGGGTTGGATGTTATCAAATTCAATATCATATCCACTTGCTGCACCTGAAGGATTTGAAACCAGTAACATAATAAAATCACTGTTTTTTGTAGCAACAATGCTTGTTCCCAGTGTATCACCACCTGTTGCCTGTATCCTTTCGCCGAAACTATACATGTCCCTGTACATCTTATATGCCATTCCTGAGAATCTGAAACTGCCATCTTCCTGAACAAGTCCGAACCAGTAATTACGGAACGAATACCTGAAAAACATTGTAAGGTCAGTTTCCTGTACGTATGCAAGTGCAGATGCAAGCGAGGCTGCATTTATTGCATCGTCCATACCGAATTCCTCGTAATGCAGGTAATTGAACATTGCGGAATTCCACTCGGTGTTTATCAGTTCCACTCCTGTGAGGCCGTAACTGTCGAGTTTCATTCGCACGTAATCGTTTACCTTTTTAAAGTAATAAGGGTTTGGAAAATAATATAAATGGTAGGAAAAGAAATCCAGCGGAAGGTTATATGTGGCAACGGAATCAAGGAATTCATTTATGAATGCTTCATCGAAAACGTTTGAAAGAGCCGGGCCACCTACTTTAAGCGTGGGATCGCATTGCTTTATTGCACGTGATGCTTTTCTGTAAAGGGCGATGTATTCCTGCACTGTACCACGCCAGAACTGGGGAAGGTCGGGCTCGTTCCATATCTCGAAATAATCCATGTTGTAATTGAAACCATTGTCCCAGCCATCGTTGTAGTGTTTTATTATCTGTACGCAGGTCTGCGCCCATTTGTCGAAATTAGCAGGAGGTGTGCTGTATAACGTATCAAAACTATAGCTCTGCCCGAATCGGTAAAAGACCTTTCCGCCTGCGTTGTAAATATTCTGGACAATTGAATCGGTGAAATGGAAATAGTAATCGGCAGGATCAAGCGGATCGTAACTTGTGTCGGCATAACCAACAATAGTGCTGTGGTCGAACGAAAGCGCGAAGTCATGTGTACGGACATAATTGAGTCCTATCTGCTGGAATGGCAATATGCAATTAACAGAACCTGCCGGATTCCCAGGATCAATACCGTTCGTCTGGAAGTAATCTTTCAATGCAGGAAGCGGTTGTGTAACATCAACAGTAAAACTCAGAGGAGTTGTATCGTGACGCTTTTCAAGAATGAAATCATCGAAATGCATTGTGCCTTTCCCGAACATTGCAAAAAATATAACTATAGTGTTGGCTGAATCGGGCACCCAGAAACGCGAGGAGACCACCTGCCAGCCTTGCGTGTTGCCGTTGGGACAGAAATATGTATCATAAACCCATGACGTATCATTTTTGAACTGCACGAACGGAAGCATATAATGCTGCATATTTTCGGCCTTTACCCAAAACTCCATGTAATACACTTTTCCACCTTCAACAGGAAGTAATTGTGCAATAATTGCTGTATCATTAGGCTCAATATTTTCCATTTTTAATGACGAAACACCTCCGTGTTTGTCAGAATAATCAATAGAAAACACCTGGTTTACGGTATCGGTGCTGTCGCTGTACCACGGGAACATTGTAGTTTCGAAGCCTGGGTTATAGATGATGTTCTGGGAAAAAGACAATGATGGGATCAGAAACATAAACATTAACAGGTAGTTTTTCATAATTCAAAATTTTAATTAAGGATATTTACTTAATTTTCTTCAGATTTTTGTTTGTAAGCAATGATTTCATTTATACACAATATTCATTTGTGCTTTTGTAAGCTCTAATGGAATTAGTTTTTCTTTTATTGCATCTGTATGAATATGATAGTTTACTTTTGCAAGAGTACGTTGTAAATTCCATTCCAATTTCAGACGATCGTTCTCGTCTTCTTTCAGGCGTTGAAACTCTTTAATAAGATAAACCTTGAATTCTGCTGAAATCCACATACCAAATTCAAATGCAATGTCAGCATGAGCATATGTTTCGCCGTATCTACCTGCATTTGCTTTTAATCCGACAGCCTGAGTTTGTTCGCACCATTCTTTAACACTTATTTTATAGTTATTCAAACCTGCTTTACTTCTAATTATGGCAAATTCGCCATAATTAAAAGCGGGATTAAAAACAGACTCCCAAATTCCAAGAAATTCTACAGTATTCCTGTTTCTCAACCAATCTGAAATAAAGAAATCCCCATCTTTTGCTTTAATCATATCCGTTAATGAAATGAAGTCGCCACGTGAATCCTTTATCACGTTAATAATTGTTCCTTTTACTTCAATTATT
>CAZEWB010000357.1:0-4615 GCA_964515655.1 uncultured Bacteroidales bacterium | reverse complement strand
TTTCTGCTTTGCCACCAATGCCTGTATTATACTTTCGGCCCTCTGATTCTGCAAAGATTTATTGGCTTCGTCAGTACCTTCGATGGAAGAATATGCTGCAATTGAAATATCCTTTATGATGAAATCAGGTTCCTTTAGTTTTTTCAGGAAGGGATCTATATCTTCCTGCTTATAAACGGATTTATTCTGGTCAAAAGGAATTCTGAAGGACAGTGTTGCTGATTCTGCCCTGGGAAGCCATTCGCTGCCATCCGTTATTACAGTGTCGGCAAGCAGTTCAATCGGGTCGAAATATACAATACCGCCTTCATTTGTAAATGTCTTTGAAATATTGCGGCAGACCTTTTTATCAATAACAAGCATCAGGTTCAATTCGTAAGGCTCTTCAATACCGGGAGGAACAGCGCCAATAAGTACGTCAAGCTTTTTCTTTGCCTCTTTGCTATCGGTGATCATGTTCTTTTTTATCATTTTGGGAGCCGACATCCGCTTAAGCATTACACCTTTGTTGACGCGGTTGAAGTCAACGATATTCTCCTGACCACATTGATACTGTATGGGCTGAACTATATCTATCACAATACCGTCGCGGGGGTCTTTAAGGACTTTTTTTAGCGACTGAAAATTATCACACTTAAAATAGATCATTTTGTCCTTTACATAAATACCCAGTTGAAGGGCTTCGATATTGCGGTACTTTTCGCAACGTTTACATATCTTGGCATCATATGGTTTAAGGCCGTATTTCTTTGTTGTGAACGGAATTGCAAGTTGCTCGCGGTTTACAGCGCCTTCGTTGAATATCTGGTAATTGCCAAGTACAAGTGAGAAATATACTTTTTTCTTATCAACATCATAAGCACATCCGGTGCCTGCAAGGATAAGCGAAGGGTTGGCGATGGTCTTAAGTATCTTCTCATCGGTGAGCCATTTTACAAGAAACTCATTAGCCGACTGAGAATATGTGACCAGGTCCTTACCTTTTGTAAACGACGACTTGGCAACAAGCTCCTCTGCCCTTTCGGAGCCTCCGTAAAAACGGACCCTCATGCCTGTGGTTGTCTTTTTTCCGCCCTGCAAAAGAGTCAGTTGATTACCGGCAGCCATGAATACGGCCTGGTCATCTGCGGCGTTCTTAAGGATCGGTTCGGATTGTAAGGTATCTATTCCCAGCTTTGTTCTGTACGAATTAATCCTGTTCATCACGTACCCGTTGAATATTTCAGGTTGAAAACTCTCGGGATCAATAGGTACATTATATATTGAAGTATCAACCTGACTATAGCCTGCCAAAGAAATTATAAATAACACTGCAAATGCAAATGCCCTCATCTTTCTCAATTTTGGCGAAAAAGTAGTCAATTTTATATATAAAGTAAAATTTATGTGAGCTTATGTTAAAAAAAAGCCTGTTTATTAACAAGTCCTGTCCAACTATTACATTACTTTTGTTCTTTCGCCTTTCTTTTATATATGTTTCTTTCACGGGAAATAAGGTCAAAAAATATTGCAGAATATCTGCTTTACATGTTTCATCTGGAAGACATGATGAGAGCGCTGGATCTCGATGAAAAAAAAATTGATATATTTATTTCCGGAGCATATCCTGAAGAAACCAGGGCCGAAGCCGGTGAATGGTATAAGAACATCAGCGAAATGATGAAGTACGAAGGGGTGCAGGAAAAAGGCCATATACACATTATAATTAATCAGATCCGGGACCTTGAGGAATTCCTTTTAAAATTGAAAAATAATAATGATACGGATTTCGATAAGACCTATTCAGTAGTAAGCCCGGTATTTGATGAGATAAGGAGCAGGAACAGTCCGGAAAGTCTTTCCGTTGCCGAAATGGCGCTTAATATCATGTACTGGTTCATGGCTCAGAAGCTGGCAGGTAACAAAGTCAGTGATATGCAGACAGAACAAATCCGCAATATTTCCGCTTTTATGGCTGTGTTATCATCACGTTTTAACCAATACGAAAACGGGAAATATGAATTTGAATAATCGTTTGTTTACAACTTTGCAAATTAATTTTCTTCATTTGCCCCGCCCTCCCTCCTTTCAGTTCGGGACAAGTTCCGGGAGTGAAGAAAATCAATTTGCACCCTTTAGGGATGGGGCGAACAAATTGATTTTCACCAAATATAAGTTAATACAGGTAAACATGCGAGGGATCAGAATGTGAATTACCGTAAAGCATCAATAGGAATTATCGGCACAGGCAATATTGCCCGAAATCTGGGCGCTGCACTGGTTGAATCGGGCTATTCGCTCAGGAATATATATTCCCGACAGCCTGAAAAAGCAGTAAAACTCGCCCGAAAGCTCCATTGCACCGCTTCTTCAGTAAAGGAAAGCATCTTCTTTAACGACATATTATTTTTCTGCGTTCCCGACAATGTGCTGTCCGAAATAGGCAAAAGCCCTGCAATTCCCGAAGGCACAGTGTGCATTCACACTTCAGGATGTTTGCCTCTGACCGTTTTCAGCACATCCGAAGCCGGTGTTTTCTGGCCGCTGCAGACATATTCTCAGGGAGACAATGACACATTAAAGGAATTCAAAAAAAATCCCGTTTTTATTGAAGCAAAAGGAGAAAAAGCATGGGAAGTCCTAAGAGAAATTGCTGCTTCGTTGTCTGACACAGTAGTTGAGACAGACCTTCAGAAACGTATGCTCGCACATCTTGCTGCAGTTTTTGCCTGCAATTTTGTAAATCACATGTACGCTCAGTCCGAACTGCTTTGTAAAAACGAAAAGATCGATTTCAGATTGCTGCTGCCATTAATAGAAAAGACAGCGTTACGGACAAAATCGCAACCCCCTTTCCAGGCTCAAACAGGACCTGCATTCAGGAACGATTCAGTTACAATAGAACATCATCTTGAAATTCTTTCTGCATATCCGGGGTTGAAAGAGCTCTATACTTCAGTAACAAATAGTATATTTGCAATGTATAAAAAGAAATAACAATGCCGAACTTCAAAGAAATACTGCCCGGGGTAAAGGCTTTTGCATTTGATGTTGACGGAGTGTTCTCGGGCAATATATTTATAACCAATACAGGGGAACAGCTGAGAAGCATGAATATAAAAGACGGTTACGCAGTTCAGCTTGCAATCAAAAAAGGTTTCCCTATCGCAATAATTACCGGTGGCTTCTCCGAAGCAATACGCGTGCGTTTTAACGGACTCGGGGTAACCGATATTTATATGAAATCGTCCTGCAAAATGGACGACTTCAGCGATTTCCTCACAAAATACAACCTGGATGCCGAAAATGTGATGTA
Source organism: uncultured Bacteroidales bacterium (assembly GCA_964515655.1). GTDB lineage: Bacteria > Bacteroidota > Bacteroidia > Bacteroidales > GWA2-32-17. The sequence continues at coordinate 1,320 of CAZEWB010000357.1, read as the reverse complement.
CATGGGAGACGATATCCCCGATTTCGAAGTCATGAAAAAGGCCGGGATTCCTGTTTGCCCGGCAGATGCGGCAGAAGAAATAAAATTGCTATCGTCGTATATTTCGAATGTGAAAGGCGGCGACGGTTGTGTAAGAGACGTGATAGAACAGGTACTCCGGGTTCAGAATTTGTGGATGGATTCACATGCTTTTCATTGGTAGACTATGGACAAACTTTCACATATACTAAAACTGATACGATATAAAAACCTCCTGATAATTATTATCACGATGTATTTTATGAGGTTTTTTATCGTTACACCTTTGCTTGAGGTCATCAATCTTGAACCGCAGTTCGGACATATAGACTTCATGATACTTGTTATGTCAACTGTGTTTGTTGCGGCAGCCGGATATGCAATAAACGACTATTTCGACAGAAAAGTTGACCTGATGAATCATCCCGATTCCGTTGTTGTGGGTACAAAAATTCCACGCCGTACCGCTATGACTCTCAATAATACTTTTAACGTTCTTGCAATACTGGGAGGTTTTCATATCTCTCATAAGATAGGATATTTCAATCTGGGATTTATTTTTGTTATCATCACAGGGATACTATGGTTTTACTCATCCACATATAAAAAATGGTTCCTTGTCGGGAATATCATTGTAGCTGTTTTTTCGGCTTTAGTACCTTTCCTGGTACTTTTATACGAGATACCTCTTCTTAATAATATACCAAGACTGAGTTCAGAGGCAAATTCCGTGATCAGCATGATCTTCCTTTATATACTTGGTTATGCTTTCTTCGCCTTTTTCACTACACTTTCACGCGAGATCATCAAAGACATTGAGGATATCGAAGGCGACCGTTCTTATGGAAGAAGAACATTACCTGTAGTAGCCGGAGTAAAGGTTTCCAAGATAATCGTTACAGTGATTATAGCTGCACTGGTTGCTTCGATTACATATATTTCATGGTTCTTCTTCGGAGACTTTCTTTCACTTGCCTATTCCTTCATCTTTATTGCAACACCTCTTATTATCGCTGTATTCCTTTTATTCAGGGCAAAGACCAATAAGGATTACAGGTACACCGGCAACCTTCTTAAAGCGATCATGCTGAGCGGACTTTGTTACTGCATTCTCATCCCCTTTCTTATATGACACCGGCAGATCTGCTGAAAGATAAGAGGCTCATCCTGGCTTCTGCTTCGCCACGCAGAAAACAACTGCTTGCAGGTCTAGATATCCCTTTTGAATGCGTCTCACTTGGTGATCATAGCGAAGACTTTCCTGAACACTTCAAAAAAAACACCCAAACACACCCAACACCA
>CAZEWB010000356.1:0-4627 GCA_964515655.1 uncultured Bacteroidales bacterium | reverse complement strand
CATCGGTTTCGGCAATTCCTCTCGCTCTTACCGACAGCGCAAGCGGAGACACTGTCCCATTTTCAGCGCTACCTCCGAATACGGTACTTGAAACTGAACTTGTAAATAAGAGTTATGTTCCCTGCCCTAATATTAGTCCGGGAGCCTATCATCTGCTTGCCAAGTATATACCCACCGGCTCATATATTTCTATAACATGGTCGTCTTTTACATGTGCCGATTACTACGAACTGGAATGGGTTTATGTTGACGATTATGCAGAGGCCCCTAATACTTACAAACCGGAAACTTCGTTAAGATACTACTTCCCGCACAAAGCAATGCGGGTAAGGGTCAATCATAATTATTACTATCTGCCGGGGGTTTTCAGGCACGGTTATGTGATCTTCCGGGTTAGGGCAGTTCAGGTTGATGACAACGGAAACATTATTCCCTCTGCATGGTCGCTGGGCGATAATTACGACTATAATAAAAGAAGGGGTATTAATCCTATAAGCCAGGTTCCTAATAACTATGTAGTTCCATTCATTGCTTCGAATGAACATGAGCCTTCGAAGAATTATTTTTTCGAAATGTTCAATGACGAAACCGGGCAAAGGCATTTCAATATCAGTTATTACGACGGGCAGTTGCTGAACAGGCAGAACATTGATTTTTTCGATACCGATTCAATACATCTTGTTCAGCAACCATTGTACGATCCGATGTGGAGGCCGGTGATACAGATACTCTCCGCACCGCTGTATAATAAAATTAATATGAAGTACGTGCCTCTCCTTTGTAAAAATACTGCAGGACAGGAATACCAGGTTGCAGCATGGGCAGATACCAGTAGTGGCAGCGCTTGCGCTTCGTCGGTAATTCCGGGGATAATGAATACCTCCGGCGGCCCTTCAAAATATTTTTCACCTTCTAATGATTTCATTCCTCAATGGCAAAGCTCAAACGATGCAGGCCTGTACACTCCGGATGCCAAAGGTTATCCTTTTACAACTTCACTTTACACCAACGAACCTGACAACCGCGTAAGGCAGGCGGGAGGCCCCGGACCTTATACACAGCCCGGAAGCGGACATTCCACATTGTTTTTCTACGGTATTCCGACACAAGTGGAAATAGACCGCCTGCTTGGGAATAATGCAGGGCGAAACACGTATTACCGCAAGACCGCAAAACAGGATCCGAACGGTACAGTAACTGAAGAAATATCCAATCTTGCAGGGCAGATCGTTATTTCATCACTGACATATCATGGCGACAACCTGTTGCCGGTTGATACATCGATAGCCGTGCTTACTGAACCGTTTATTGATATTGCTGATGGCATTTTTGCAAACGGCGACACTATTGAGCGCGATGATATTTTCAGCACTACGCTTATTCAGAATGGCGATGCACAAATAACGTATGACCTGAACATTCCGGTATTTCAGGATACATGCAAACCCGACTGTTACGACTGTGTGTACAACTGGAGAATGTTCATACGTAATTCATGCGGCGAAAATATTCTTGAGGATACATCACTGATTGCAGGTCTGAATAACTCTCAGCAACCTGACACATTTTGCGGAAATGCCACAAATCATATTCATCTTGACATCAGCAAAAATCTTTCGCTTAACGAATATACATATTACCGCCAACTGATGTTAGACAGTTCAGCGGCCGAAGATTATTTCGCGCTTTGGATAAAAAACAATCCCTGCCTACCTGACTGGGATGACTTTTACGAAGAACCCGACACCCTGGTCTGCGACCTTGACTGCAGTGTAATTGAAGACAGCGTCTTATCAGTCCTTGCGTGCGAAAACGGGGAACCTTCTTTCTGTTCGGTATTCACCGACATAATGCTTTTTGATGTTTCTCCGTCCGGCCAGTATGCCATGTACGAATACGGCAATAACGGCACATATAACTTCACTGATTTTCTTTCTCTCTTCAAACCTTACAATCGTTTACAGAAACGTCGTTTTACCGGTCCTGCCCTTATCCTCTCATGGCCGATGAGCCGCTTTCCGCAGTATTACGATGGCGCTAACTGGCACGATTACTATATAAATGATAAGGGATGGAAGGATACTTTATACTTTTCCACAGATTCATCTTATGTTAAAACGCTGATATACGATACTCTTAATTTCTGGCTCGAGGCGGGAGGAAATCGTTTGTACACGTTTCCGCAATATCTTAAAACCACTTTTTTCATAAACTGGTTTAAACCATCCTGGGCAAAGAGCCTCCTGGTCTATCACCCCGAATTCTGGTATTACTATCACTGTCTTAATGAGATAGAAAATGTCCGAATGAATGTCTTCGGAACTGAAATGAATACATTTGAATTCAGCAACTGGCTCAGGGAGAATGCCGACTCGCTTGGAACAACAACCAACCTCGCCTGTGATATCCTTGACCATGACCCTTTCTTCATCCATAATAACGGCGATACGGTGATGTCTCAGTCGTGGTACAATAGATTCAGCTGGAAGTACAACGAAGACAATATTTCTTGCTTTAACTTCATATCGGCAAAATCATTCTTTCAATCCAGACTGAATAACTATTCAGGAAATTATTCCCTGTGGGAAACAGCCTACCTGTTATCGCAATGTGACACCACATATCCTCTGCCATCAATTCGTTCGGCATTTTCCGATTCGGCAGCAGCTGAGTACTTTTTCAACCTTTACGTTGCAGAAAAGCAAGCGATATTCCTTCGCTATCTGCATATAAAAGCTAATGAACACAGGGGATTCAACAAAGTAATAGGCGCTGATCCCGGTTCACTTGTCACTATCTGGTTTCCCTTTTCGTGTGGTAACGGTTGGAGTCCCGGAAACTGGCCATGGTACAATATCCAGCAACTAAGCAGCAATTGGTATGCAGTTTATTATCATAATAAAAAGAAGCGCTGGGGACTTGGCTCAGATGTTTCGGGACTTGCTTCTGCCACGCCCACTGATTTCGGGAGTCTTATGCAAAGCCTGGGTTATCCTCCTTCATTTTCAACAGACCCGACAATTCTCAGCAACATATACAATGCCCAGGTAACACAATTCCAGTACACAGGACTATGCCCCGCTGCAGCAGACCTGAACCAACTGCTGCATTTACTACACCTGCAGGGTGATCTCAATGACACCATCGATCTGGGGGCGTGTTCTTACCCCGGGATAGCCCTGTTCACTCTTACAGGATCGCAAAGCCCGGTATGGCAGCCTTCCGTCAGCGGAAAAGATCTTACTGCTTATCTGTATCCCGACAACCGCGCAGTTTTTCTTACTATTGACACTCCGGCATTTCTTTCATGGAATTATCATGACATTCTTGCCCTTCAGAACCTGGTAATTACCGGTGTTTCGGGAGGAGAAACAAATTTTAAAATGTCGCTGTGGTATATGGCGTCCGACTCAACCATACACAGGACGCTTGTTGCAGGGCATACACAATTGCCCATTCAGGATTGCGATTTCCCGCCATCATGCGCAAACACGTCATATGCAGGTGAAATATTCCTGCTGTTATCCCAGGCCGGAATTCAGTCAAACATACAGTACAACATTTCACCTTTTGCACTACCACAGGACATTTCCGCTTTGCTTGATGCATCATCAGCGAACATGCAGGTTACAACCTCTCCAAATTACATTATCAGTTTCAACAGCACAAATCATCATCTTGAAATAATGTTCGACCATGCACTACCAAACGACACCCTGGCCTTTTATGACATTCATGTTGTAAACCCTGATACGGCAGGTTGCGTAAACACGATGATGCTGCATTACTACATATATGGTGACAGTTTGCCTGACTCTGTACTTATCACTGTCTCTGCCGATGGTCAGCCCCTTCTTATGCATTGCTGCAGCGAACCTCAGACGCAGCCGTGCAATACAGAGATCACCGAAAATTCAGACGCCCTGTTACAACTCATTAATAATATCCTTAATAACAGTAGTAGTATCACCATTCCGCAACCGCTTACACAATACATTCACAACAATGTATCAATACAATATTACCTGAATTCGAACGGGCAAATAGATTTTGACCTTTTACATGGTAAACTCGACTCCTGCCATTTCCATTTCAGCACAGATGATACCTGCCTTACGCATAATATTATTTCCGCGACAGAACTTATTCCTCTGGCGACATACAACAATTCCACCGGGCAGACATATCACTTTTCGCTTGTTTTTTCTGCAAGTAACTCATGCGATCCCTCGTCTGCATTGGTCACCGACACCCTCGAAGGCTTTACATCGTGCATCCCGCTTGTGGCCTGTCCCTGCGATGAACCGCCATGCCTCAGTTTCGATTTCCCGCCAATAATAATTCCACCTGAAACAGGTCCTTCGCCCTGCATTCAATCGCTTTATGCCAACGCTACATATCATGCTGATGATCTCTACAACAATTACCTCGACAGTATACATGAGGTTTTTCTTGCATCATATTTCGATGCATGCTCAAAAGTTGACGAGAGTTTTACCCTGCGTTTTCCTTTATATGGCGAGTACCATACATTATATGAATATGATGACAACGGCAATCTGCTACGCACGATCCCGCCCGGAGGAGTACACCCGCTCGATAGTGCTCACATCGTTCAGGCGGGAGA
>CAZEWB010000355.1:0-4649 GCA_964515655.1 uncultured Bacteroidales bacterium | reverse complement strand
CAAAGATATTATCAACATCATTCTGCGATGGGAAGTCAATAAGTTATCCGAAAGGGAAGAAAACAAGACTAATCGTAAACTACTCCACCAGCAGAGCTGCAAAGGATTCATACAATCGCAAAAGGGGACTTACCCGGCTGGAGAATCAGATTAAAAGAGGGCGTTTAACAAAGTCAAACATTAACAATAAAGGATACAATAAATACCTTCGGTTAATAGGTGATGTAACAATAGAGATCGATTACGACAAATATAATAATGATAAAGTATGGGATGGCTTGAAAGGGTATGTTACCAATACAAAACTAAGCGACTCTGATGTTGTGGATAATTACAAGAATCTATGGTATATCGAGAAAGCCTTTCGTATGTCAAAAACAGATCTGCGAATAAGACCGATTTATCACAGGCTCAGGAATAGAATTGAAGCGCATGTCTGTATATCGTTTACGGCATATTGTATTTATAAGGAATTAGAACGAGTACTGTACGAGGAAAAATCGACATTGTCATTAAAAAGAGCCGCAGAGGTAACACACAACATGTATCAAATAACGTATACCTTACCCGATTCAAAACACACAAAATCAAGGCTTCTAAATATGGATGAAGAGCAAGAAGAATTATACAATATTACCTGCAAATATTTTTAGGGTGTTGCAACGCTGAAAACAGGATTCGAAATCCGAAATCCGAAGATGTTTAGGATACTTACGCTAAAGGTTCTGGAAGGTTTCGGGTTCCGGGTTTCGTGTAACGCATTCGACGAATCCATGTCCCCTTTTTGCGAGTAATAAACTATTTTCAACCGTTTGGCGACGATGGATTGTCGAAATCGGCCATCAACCATGATTATTGTCATTGTTAAAATTTTCTTTATTTTTGGCTAAAATTATTCTTTGCCTTGTACAAGACAATAATACATATCGGGTACCCTAAGACAGGAACATCTTGGTTTACGGATTTTTTTTATCCTGATATCCGAAATGCCCATATCAGTTACAACAAAGATATTTTTTATGAAACCGGTGATAATGAATATTTCGAAGTAAAGCATGACGGTGAACCGGATGAGAAGGGAATGAATATAATAATCGCCCACAAACTTTCGGGGCTTGTGGATTTTGTCTGGGATCACGGCAGCTACCGCGATTTTTTTATAAAACAGATGAAAGAAAAATATCCGGATGCATCAATTGTGATCTTTATACGAAACCAGATCGAATTCCTGGCATCGGCATATTCCAGTTACCTTACTCATGGTGGCACTTATACTTTCAGGAAACTTTTTTTGCAGGGCCGGCTTGGGGATGAAAGTATGTTCGCATTTAAATACCTGGATTACTACGACGCAATTAATCTTTACAAGTCGCATTTTGCAGATGTAAAGGTCTTTGTTTACGAGGAATTCATGGAAGATAATGTGGCCTTCCTGAATAAATATAAAGATACATTCGGATTTGATGTTGATATAGCAAACCTGAAATTTGTGAAATATAATGAGAAGCTCAGGAAGGGTTTTGCTGGTCTTATACGTATTACCAATTTTCTTAAAAAGAAAGGCGTAAATCCAAAGAAATACATTCTGAACATGCCGTGGCTGTTTGCCTGGATGACAAAGGACAGAATGATAAAATATAATTATTACAGATTCTGGGGAAGTAAACTCAAGACGGAATCGGTGCTTGGAAACGATCTTATAAAATACATGAAAAGGTATTACAGGGAATCGAATAATAAACTGATATCGGAATTTGGCCTGAAGTCAATTGAAAAATATAAGTACCCTTTATAAAAACAGAAATGCCGTTATTCGGGAAAAAAAATAAAAGTGATATTGATCCTGGGATAATAAGGAAATATAACAGGATTAGACCGGCAGGGCGGAGGAAGCAAATATGCCACGCCCCGTTCAGATCGCTTACTTTTTTTCTTGGAGGAAAGGTAATGGCCTGCTGGCATAACAAACATTATCTGCTTGGAAGCATTCCTGAGAACACAATAGATAGTATCTGGAAGGGGGAAAAACTCCGTTTGTTACGTGAGTCAATAAAAAAAGGGAATCTCGAATGCGGATGCTTTGAATGTAAAAGGAATATCCTCAACGGTACATTCACTTCTGCAGGGTCATGGAGATACGATTATCTTCCGGAAGCAGACACCGGCTTTCCCGTTTCGATGGATTTCCAGACCGACGACACATGCAATAACGAATGCATAATGTGTATCGGGGAATATTCATCAACAGTAAGGACAAACCGTGAGAAAAAACCAAGGCATCAAAATCCATACGGAGAGGAATTCCTGAGTCAGTTAGAACCTTATATCCCCCACCTGAAGGAAGCCTCTTTCAGCGGGGGAGAGGTGTTTTTATCGGAGTTCTATTACAAGATATGGGACAGTTTTATTAAAGTGAACCCCGATATAAAGATATCTGTTACAACAAATGGCACTGTGGTTAATGAAAAGGTAAGGTATTATCTCGAAAAATTAAAGTTCAATATCAACCTGTCTATAGATACTCTGGATAAAGATCTGTTCGGTAAGATAAGACGGAATTCGCAGCTGGAGCCTGTATTGGCAAACCTTGATCATTTTCTTGAATACTCTGTATGGGAGGGAACCGAAGTCATAGTGAGGGTTTGCATTATGAAGCACAACTGGAGATCGGTTGCTGACCTGATAACATATCTGAATAAAAAGAAAATAAAGATACATATAAATCAGGTGATCTTTCCCCCTTATAGTGCGCTGTGGCAGTTGTCGGCAGATGAACTTACAGCGGTATATGACCGCCTGTCCTGTCTGAAGATCGAAACACCTGATGAGATTCAGAAAAGCAATAAAAAGGTGTGGGACGATTTTCTCTGCATTCTTTCTGAATGGCGCGACAATGCAGTTAAAAGAGAGAGAGAGGAAAAATCTGACCACAGTGCGGAATATCTTAAATGCAGATTGCTTGAAAATGTAAGGGGATATCTGCGTCCTCTGACCTGTTTTAATGAAAAGGAAAGGGAGAAACTGTATTCTCTGTTTATTGAATCCCTTGGCCTGTGTATGAAAGAGATCAATGAAGAAGGTTTAAAGAATGCCTTTTTGTTCTACCTGAATATGCCGGTGAACAGGCTAATTGATGAATTTAATATACGTACCCCTGAAAAGATACTTGAGTTTACCAGACAAGCCGGAATAGTCTCAATTCAGATATAGAAATGGAAACACAGGATAAGAAAGTGATCCTGCTTTATTACCCGTTAATAGAAAGGGGGGATGTATTTACGAATATCCCCTGGGCCATGCTATATCTCGAAAGAATGGTAAGAGATCTGGATGTTGAAGTAATAATTCTTGACGAAAGGTTTAAAAAAGACCCTGAACAGCAGATAAAAAAATATCTGGACAGAATACTTTTTACAGGCGTTAGTGTAATGATAGGCCATCAGATAACCGGAGCAGTTAAATATACGGAGATTTTCAGAAAACTGTCTGACAGGCCTGTGATGTGGGGCGGTTGGTTTCCTACTGTGGTCCCTGAAATAATTCTTAAAGACAGAATTGCGGACTATATTTGTCTTGGTCAGGGAGAGATGCCCTTCAGGTTATTTACTGAAAAGATGCTGGCAGGCGAATTCCCATCGGGTATTGAAGGTATAGGGTACCTGAAAGATGAAAAGCCGGAATTCATATATAATAACATTTTCACTGATCCCGATACTTTTCCCGAACCGGATTTTGACAAGGTTGAGATTAACGCTTTGATAGACGTCAATAGAAAAGTACCTATGGGCGAAAGAAGTGTAGATTACCTTGCGTCATCCGGATGTCCTTATTCATGCCGGTTCTGCAATGCAGTACATCTTTTCAAAAGAAAGTGGCATCCGAAAGAGCCGGAGAAGATAATTGAAGATCTAAAATACCTTATCAGCAAAGCTAATGTCAGTCATATTGATTTCAGGGATGATAATTTTTTCGGGAACAGAAAGTTTATTCTGACCTTTTGTAAATTACTTATTGAATCGGATTTAAATATTACATGGGAATCAAATGTACATCTTGGATTTCTGGTCCGCAATTTAAGCGACGGTGTTATTAATCTTATTTACAGGTCGGGTTGCAGGCAACTGAGAATCGGAGCCGAGTCCGGTGATCAGGAGGTGCTGGATCTGATAAATAAAGAAATAAGCGTTGATGAAATATATAAGGCTGTACGGTTGTTAAAAGGGCATAAAATTAAGACAAGGTTTTTAACGATGTCATGCTTCCCTTTGAATCCTCATAAGGACTTCCGGAAAACGGTAAAACTTATCGGCAGGGTATTGCTCATTAATCCGGAAATTGATCCGAGAATGAGGTTTTATGTTCCTGTTCCAAAGACCGATCTGTATGAATTATGCGTTAAAAAAGGATTTGTATTACCTGATACGACGCAGAAAATGATGGAGTTTTTTTCAGAATGTTTCACATATAATTATATAGCTCCATGGAATAATGAGAAGTATCTCAGATATCTTAATTATTATAACAGGTTTTATTTCCTTTGGGTTGTCCCGTATTTCTATAAGAAATTTCCGCTTAAATACAGGCCTTTTGCATTTGTACTAAATATGTTTTTGTATTTATTACAAACACAACCAAACACACCCAACACA
>CAZEWB010000354.1:0-4657 GCA_964515655.1 uncultured Bacteroidales bacterium | reverse complement strand
ATCTGATAATGCATGGGGTATTCAGGAATTTCTTCATAACCATCCGTAATAACAAACTGCTTTAACTGATGCAATAGTGGAGGCGAAAATATTTATTAAAGCAGTTTGTGATTTTCGAGATGGACATTTTCTTCCTAACAGTGATGGTAAACCCTATCACTATATTAAAATTGAATAATAAATAGTGTTTGTCCATAATGTTATGCCGTTACGCATAATTTCAGACACGAATTACACTAATTTATAATCTCTTACACCAGTTAATATAATCCTGAGATTCTGTATTAATAAAGACTACATTGCCATAAGAAGGTTTGAAGTGATTGTTACGACAGGTAAGAACCCATAATATCTGATAATGCATGGGGTATTCAGGAATTTCTTCATAACCATCCGTAATAACAATAGCACATTCTACTTCGTTATCTTCGGCCAATTTCAATAATCCGGGTCGCATATCACCACCGCCGGTTCCAATAATCGGATAATTTATAAGGTCAGGAGTATATACCCATTCATCATTTGTTATATGAGTGCCACATTGGATAATATGGACTTGTCCTATCTCCATCCCCTCGCAAAAACTATGAATTTTTCCCAGTGCATAAGGCATGACGTCTACCTGCGAGCCGCTTACATCAAGTACGATGTGTAAAGTATATCCGTATCTTCTTTTACCGGGAATTACAATATTGTCAGCATATGAAGTTCCTCTGCGGCTGGAATGTGCATACGAACGTTGAGAAAGAATATTGTCCTGCATCCAGATTTGTACTGCTACTTCCCATGGTGGCCGATATATATTTTCTACAGTATTATACTCGATGGAGTATTCTTCCGAACCACCACCACGTTCATTTGATCCGTCTTTAAATTTTTCTTCAAGAATTTTCAGGCTGTTTGCCTTAGCCGCTAATTCAATAATTATAGTTTGATTTTTCTTTTGTGCTTCGATAGTTTCTCCCGGGAACCACTCTCTTTCGGTTTCTTCAGATAAAACATCAAGATTGCCAAGTGGTGTATCGTCAGAATTAATTAACCCTGATTTAATCATTGCATCACGTATGGCAGTATTAGATATATTTGATTCACCCCAACTTGAATTTGGATGTTTTACCCCTTTTTTTTGCTCTTCCATTAACCAATGGACAATTTCTTCGACAGAACAATTTGAAGCACCTGACCAGTCTAAGCCGCCTGCCGGAACAGGACATTGAAGTTCACGGCGTAAATAATCATTAATAATATAGTCGTGTGCAATATTAAACAGTGAAGGGGTAGCGCCAGAAGCACGAACGTGTGTCAGCAAAGCAAGATGCATCAGTTCATGTGCAATAATAAAAGCAACTTCCTGAAGTGTAAGTGTTGTTATCCATTCGGGATTTACAACCAGTCGGCCTGATGCGAAAATTCCTGCTGACGGAACGTTTTTGTTAATTTGTATCCTCAGATTATATGCCAGACCTGAAAAATGGGGCAAAGTAACACATACAAGACCCACAGCCTGCTTCACTAATTCCAGTGCTTCAGCATCACTTTTACTTAATCTGGATTTTTTTTTCATATACCTGTTACGTCTTTCAAAGCTTCAAACATTGACGGTTCAGCGCCAAGTTTTCCCCAATCCGGAACAAGATCAACCAATAGTGCAAACAGATGCTCACGTGGAATTGCTTTAAGAAATAAGTTAATGGTTGCAGCATCCAGCTCTTTCAATTCATTTGATTCAACAGCTTTCCTGATTCTATTTAAAATGAACCAGCGTGACGAAAAATCTTTAGGAAGTTTATCCGGATCTTTAAAATACTCAACAACAGGTAAAACATTTTGAATGTTTTCTTCGGCCATGGCGCAGAATATAGCTGCATCAGTACTGCTTATACGACCAAAAGCTAAAGCTCTTCGGATATCATTTCTGAGTATTCCATTCTGCTCTGCTTTGTCTAGTGCATATGATAATAACGACCATGACCTTGGCGTGGAAAAGGGAACAGGTTCTGCCGGAACGGGACGCATTAAAGCACCAGGGAAAAAATTGATAAAAGAGCGTATATCGCTTCGGATTTTATTATTTACCGACCAGATAAACCATTCTTTAATGTCTACCCTGACATTTAAAATCACAACCCTGTTCACTAATGCGCTACTCATGGAACGTACAAGAGCCCGGTCTTCCATACGGTTGCCTGCTGCCACCACCCATGTTCCTTCCGGTAATTTGTATTCACCGATTCTTCGTTCCAGTAAAAGCGAATAGAATGCTTTTTGAACATCGGGAGAAGTAGCAGGTAACTCATCGAGGAAAAGACAAAAAGGTTTTGGATTTTCGGGTAACAATACACGGGGAGGGCAAAATACGGATCGTTCACCTACAATCCGTGGTATTCCACTCACATCTTCAGGTGCAATTTGAGTTCCAAGCAGAGACCGGCATTCAAGATTACATTCTTCTGCTGCCTGAATTACCGTATCCGACTTTCCTACGCCTGGGGGAGAAAGCAGTAAAATACTCTGCTTATCGGCAAGGGTTTTGATAATTTCTTTGGCAGAACTTAATGTGATTGTTTCAATTATTTTTTCCTGCATATGCATTAATTGTTATTTGTCAAAATTATTTAGAATTTTATGTTTTACAAATTCAATATATTCTGTCAGTTTTATCTTTTCCCTTCCGCTCATCAGCCAGGCATAAAAAATTGATTTATGCTGATCCTTATCTGGCAATTTTTCAAAACCAACTATTCGTTTTATCATTGAAGCATCATTAGTATCCATTGGTATTCTTCCAACTTGCCATGTATTGATATTATCATAATCATCACTGGCTATAAACTTTCCTGATGGGTGCCAGGATAAAGCCGGAGCCCAGCTAATTGCTGAAGGTATGACAGAATCAAGATACTCGAGAGTAGTTGCATCCCAGAATTCCATATGTCCTAAGCAACCACATACAAGCAGTTTTCCATTTGGACAGTACTTTAAAGAAAATAAATAATTATTCTTACACTTTAAGACAGTTTCTATACAAGAATTTTCAATATTCCAAACACTTATATTTCCAGCAATACCGTGTAATAAATATTTATTATCAGGACTGAAAGCTAAGAGTGAAAGAGCACGATAAATTCTATTTGGATATTTATCATAATTAATTTTGTTAATTTGTTTTTTACTTATCAAATCCCATATAATAAACCCATCTATATCAAATATAGCTAATAATCTTTCGTCGCAACTTACAGCTATTTTATATATATTGTCCGAAGTAAAGATAATTTTTTGTTTACCACTACTGATGTTGAAGGAAATCACACCGGTATCATTACAATATATAACACAATTTTGTTTTTGACTTAAAACGAAGTACCTGATAATCGATTCTGATAAAATTTCATAAAATATTTTACCGGATTGGATATTCTCAATTTTAATTGTTCTTGATTCCTTGCTGAAATAAATGATATTTTTACTGTCTTTAGTAAATTCCAGGCATTTCATTTTATTCTCAGATACAACTGTAGACTTAATAAGGCTCAAATTATCGGCATCCCAAAGAAGTATTTCACCCTTTTCGTTTCCGTGCCCAAGAATTATTCCATCAGGACTATATGTTAAAATATGATGGTGACATTTATCAACTTTTGCCCGATTCATTTTTTTAAAAAACAATTCTGAATAGAAAGGTTTTGCTGATTCATGTTTTTTTGAAAATTCATACATTCTGAATAATTCATAAATAACAGAGGCATAATAACCGGTGGAATTTTTATTGTACTTGAAGTTATTAAAGTACGAGTGGGAGTTGCTTCGGACAATAAAGGCAATACTTTTTAGCAAATTGACTTTTGCTTGTATCAATAGATAAAGAAGGCTGATCTCTTTTTTTTTCAAAATCCATTTTTCTTTTCCTAAACTATCAAATGTAGTCCCTGAAATTATGTTATTATATGCTTTTACTGCTGGTCCATCATAACCGGAAGTTATCTTTAAGTAATCATCATTACAAATAAAATCCCATAGTTCCTTATAAATTCTTTTATTTGTTTTACAACATTTAAGAATTTCTGAAGCAAGTTTGTCAGTTGATATTATAGAAATCGATTCCAATAATTTTTTAAAGTCTTCACCAGAATGAAAAGTTTCTGAGATATTTTTTAAAGCATCTCTGCTGTTTTCCCACAAAGGAATAAGTTCTTTTAATTGAAGACAGATGTCATCTGCTTTTAATACATGGGTATTGGGTTTTCTTGCTCCAGAAGTGGTCTGTCTTACTTTTTCAACTCTTGTTTTCTTCCTTATCTGCTGTTCGAGTAATCTGTCTTTGTCCGATTCCTCTTTTAAAGTGTTACTTTCATCTGGTATGTTTTCATCTTCGTAATTATCATAATCCTTGCAAATCTGCCAAAATCCTTTTTTATTCAGAATTTCCAAATCGCTTTCTGATAAGAGGTTAAGATTATCGAAATAACGAATTAGCTGATGGATAACTTTCATTCAAACTTTATTTACTCCTGAATCCGAAAGATAAAAAGTAAATTTTACATTTTGGGACTTTGACCCGGTTTTTTAAAGTTTGTTTTTCTGGAAACCGGACACATATTTTTACGTAACATGAGTTATTGTCTTTCAGACACAACAAACCAAACACACCCAACAC
>CAZEWB010000353.1:0-4663 GCA_964515655.1 uncultured Bacteroidales bacterium | reverse complement strand
GGACATTATCGGGGACATTATCGGGGACATTATTTAAAGACTTAAAGAATGTAATTTTAATTCCCCCTGCAGATTCTTCGATTAAAGGTTCAGGTAAATTCAACTTTTTTGTTTCACTCTTAATTAAAAAGATACCTCTTCCCCATGCTTCAATATATCCCATCAGAAAGAAAATATCAGCAATGATTGCATTTCTTCTTTTAGAAGGATGATCCTGATTCAACATTTCAATTGTTAATGGTTCAATGAGCTGCCCGCTATTCCAAATAACAATTCTGTCGTCAAACACACGAATAGTAATATCGCTTTTATCTCCATAATCCCTGTGGACAATTGCATTAAGAATGGCTTCACGAAGGGCCTTTTCGGGATATTCAAGTGTTTCGATTCTTTCAATACCAGTGTATGAAATAAGGGTATGCAAATACTTAACTCTTATTATTTCCATTATTTTATCCGGCATTTCAAGAATATTGCCATCAATAATATCCTGACTGATCAGATCAGCATCAGATTTTCCGAACCGACCAATTTTAAGAGTGGCGGTATGAATGTACTTGCCTGGTCTGATGCCAAAGAGTAAAATAGCTGCTCTTGTTAATTCTCCTGAATCAGTTATTAAATTAAGTTTGGCCAGCGTCAGTGAAATGTCTTCTTGTAAAGTCTCTGGAGGCAATCGCTTTGCATAAGTAGCCTTTGTAATAAATTCTAAAAAAAGTTTTTTATCAACATCTTCAAGACTTGTATTATTTACCACTATTTCGTCCCATGTAAGATTGTCTTTTTTCAATATGAATTCTCTGAGTTTTTGACCTTTTAATTCCTGTACAGTACTTCCACTTCGTATATAATACCTGCTGTTAAATGAAACAGGAACAGAACTTTGGAAAACAATAATTTCAATTATCTCTTTACTTTTTTCTAATCTTAAATCAATATCGATAGTTATCCCAAGTAGTTGAGTTGTTTTATTTGGGATATCTTCCAATAATTTTTTACTGTTTTTTACTCCAATGACACTACCTTCATCATTTATACCAATTAAAATGCGCCCCCCTTTTGAATTTGCAAAAGCACAAATGCTTTTAATGTGCTCGTCACGCCATGATTCTTTGAACTCTATAGATTGGCTTTCTTTCATAACTGACACTATAAACAACTTAACTTAATAAATTCTTAACCAGTTCCGCTATCGCCATACAACTCGTCAATCCCGGTGATTCAATTCCAATTAGATTTATGAAGTTGGGATATCCTTTTTCAGCTTCATTCTTAATTATAAAATCTCTTACAGGATCATCGGGTTTCTGAAGTTTGGGGCGTATGCCTGCCTGGTCTGCCGCAAGGTCTTCTTTTTCAATAAAAGGAAGGAAGCGTTTTACAGAATTATAAAATTTCTCAAGGTTATCGGGGTTGACCTTATAATCATATGTTTTATCAGCCAGATATATTGCATTGGGTCCCAGACGAAGCCTGTTATTTATGCCAAGTGTAGCATGTATGCCAAGACCGACATTGTTACTGTAAGGAGTTGGATAAATAAGGTGTTTTATAAATTTGCTTTTACCATTTGAAACCGAGAAATATTCTCCTTTCCAGAAATGCAGTTCGTAGGCCGGTTCATATGTTCCTGCCATTAAGGCGATCTTATCGGAGTTTAACCCGGCAGAATTAATAATTGCATTTGTTGTAAAACTGTATTCTCCTTTATCCTCCTTCAATGTAATCTTAAATCCTTTTTCTACTTTTTTTAGATTTGTCACCTCTGCTCCGTATACAAACTTAACTCCTTTGTTAATGGCATCCGTTTCCAGTCGCTTCATTAAGCCATAAGAATCTATTATCCCCGTTGAAGGAAAAAGGAGTGAAGACTGTGCAATAATGTTCGGTTCAAGTTCATTGGTCTCTTTGCTATTTAAATATTTTCCGTCTTTCACGCAATTATCACGTGATTTGTTAAATATCGTTCTTAACTCTTCGTCCTCGGCATCATTTGTTGCTATCACAAGTTTTCCGCATCTTTTGTGATCAATATCGTTTGCATTACAGTATTCATAAAGCATCTTCCGGCCTTCAACGCATAGTTTTGCTTTCAAAGAATTCTTCGGATAATAAATTCCGGAATGTATCACTTCACTGTTCCTGCTCGAAGTTTCCTGTCCGAACTTTAAATTCTTTTCAATAACATACACTTCATCATAATGCATCGAAAGTTCCCTGGCAATTGCCAGCCCGACAATACCGGCTCCGATTATTGTTATGTTAATGTCCATAGGTTGAAAGATAGGTCGAGGTCGAGGTCGAGGTTGAGGTCGAGGTTGAGGTCGAGGTCAAGGTCGAGGTCGAGGTCAAGGTTGAGGTTGAGGTCAAGGTCGAGGTTGAGGTTGAGGTCAAGGTTGAGGTTGAGGTCAAGGTCGAGGTTGAGGTCAAGGTCAAGGTCGAGGTTGAGGTTGAGGTCGAGGTCAAGGTTGGGGCTGAGGTTAGGTTTGTGCGTTGGATCTTGATCTTGATCTCAATTTATCTCAAGGATTTATTTAATTTATTCAAACTTAAAATCAATTCTTCGTATTTGATAAAAAGAATTTGGGTGGTTTTTTCTTCGAAGTATCCAACCCTTTACCATAGAGTAAATGATTTTGAGTTTCGTATGCTGAACTTATTGAAAAATTGTAAAAGTTAATTTTATCTTTTGAATGTTTTCTTCCATACCCTTCAGAAATATTAGAACTGACACTATTTGAGGAGCGTCTTATCTGAGAAGTAAGTCCGTAGTCTTCTTTCCTAGGAAGATTCTCTGTCAAATGAAAAATCTCAATTGATAATCTGTGAGCTTCTTGCCATACGGGCATTTCGGTGAAGGATTTGTACATAGGGGGAAGAGTTTTTAGGTCGAGGTTGAAGTCTAGGTTGTGGTGAATGTTAGCATTGTGCGCTGGATCTTGACCTCGATCTTGACCTCGATCTTAACCTTGATCTTGACTATATTTTGTACTATTGCCAAATCAAAAGTCCAGATCCGTTGCTTTATCGATTAAGAATTCTTTTATCTCTTTTTCGGGAACGGGAGGAACGAGAAATTCAACCTCTTCAGAATAATCAATGTCTTTATGAAAAGCTAACTGTTCGCGAAATAACTTTTCCGAAAACTGGGACGGAAAGTTTATTAATGCTTCTTCACTTATATCCTTAATCGAATAATGACCCTTTAAAATAAAGTATAAATCCACATAATCTTTCCACTTTGATCTTCTTCCAAGTGCAAATGCCTTCATAGATGAAAGTGTCAGCAGCGAGGGCATAGTAATGTATGTTTTTACATTAACAGGATGTTTAACCTGAAAAGGGAAGTTGAAAAATGTGAATTTTACATTATTGAACAAAAGGTGTAATTGATCCGTATCTTCAAAAACAGGAACCTGATGGAACGGTATACTATTTAGTTTGTTTTTAATCCTGTATTTTGCCAGTGGTGATGAGGTAAACAGGTCAAAATCTATTGAGCGTCGGTGACCGATGTGAAGTGCAATAGCCGTACCACCTACCAGGTAGAAAGTGCGTTTAAATCCTGCAAGGTATGGTAGTAATTCCGCCTGATGCTTATTTAATATTTCAATATGCATAACGTTTGAAATATAGTGAAAAAAAGTTGAGGGTTAATTCATGATAATTATTTTTTCTTCGCTCGCTTTTATTGATCGTATTGAAGAAAATACCGGCAACCGTTTTAGTATCAATTATTTTAAACATTTTTTTAATGGCAATCAAATCTCCGTAATTCAGTATTGTTTCAACCAGAAAATCCAAACTAATATTCTCCTTCTTATCTTCAGGAGTGTACCAGAACAGGTGGCTGTTTTCGCGGATAAATGCTTTTATTTCGGGGCTGTTCATTAAATGATTTTCTACTTAAAGGTACAAATTTCTTTTGTAATGACCAAAATAAACCTGTTGTTTTAATGGACCTAGAGTCGAGGTTGAGGTTGAGGTCAAGGTTGAGGTTGAGGTTGAGGTCGAGGTCAAGATCGAGGTCAAGGCTGAGGATGAGATGGGTATGAGTTTCTTTATCCTGAACTGGGTTTGTTCTTCATAAAACGTTTTTGCCTAAAAGAAACTCCGCAAAAGCCAGATCAATGTTTTCATCCACATCAATACTTCTTACGGGTGGCATTATATATGCTTTAGTGTTTTTGCCAAAGAAACTGTTGTTTTGAAGAAAGTAATCTGTTTCTGCAATAAACAGTGCTCCGTTCAAACGATAGTATTTGGGCAGATCCTGCGAACGTTTTCCTGCTGCTTCGGGTTTTAAAAATTCTGCCATCGACAGATCATCCGGCAGTGTATTACACCATAAAGGCGAATGACTTGTTTCGCAAACGGAAACCACTGCTTTTGTTTTACCGTCAAGCATTTCAATTGCATTGTCAATATCTTCAGCAGTTCTTAAAGGCGATGTCGGTTGTAAAAGAATAATATAAGTAAACTCTCCTTCAACGGAAGAAATGGCATGCTTTATCACATCAACTGAGCTTGCTTCATCAGTAGCGAGATGGTGAGGCCTTATAAAGGGAACTTCAGCGCCATGTTCTTCTGATATTTTTTTAATTTTCTGATCGTCCGTGCTAACAATAATTTTATCAGGATATTTTGATTTTTTTGCTGCTTC
>CAZEWB010000352.1:0-4666 GCA_964515655.1 uncultured Bacteroidales bacterium | reverse complement strand
ACAATTCCGGAAGGACTTCGGATATTGTCAACCTGAATACCAGATTCAATGTTTTTAAAAACCATTCTTTTGGATTAAGAGGAGGTTTAAGTAAAAATACTTCAACAGATACAACTATACTGTTAAAACCGCTGGGTTATTATGCCGGTGCAAATTATTCGGGATTTTATTTAAAAAGAAAGTTAACGACAAACCTGAGCGGAATGTATTTTGCACCCGATTTCGGGATGTTCAGCAGTGACCGTATTACTTCAAATCTGTTCTCAAGTTATCTTCTCAGGAAATGGACAATATCAATGAGGAATAACCTTTATCTTTCTAAGAACGATTTAACTTCGGACCAGTATGATATTCGTTTTGGCAACAATCTGGTCTTTTCTCATTATGCCACGGGGATAGGAAATATTGCTCCGCTGTTTTTTTACGATATTTCACGAACAGATATGTTTGATGTACATTCCCGGGGCCTTGGTTTTAACTTAAGCAGTTTCGATTACAATACAAATTCACGTTATTTTTTCAATATTAAAGCAGGATACAACCAGGCCGTTCACGATGAAGCCCGGAATCACTTCTTTTTGCAGACAGGCGGTATGCTGCAGTACAGGGTATGGTCACTAATGGTACGATACAACCTGGGTAATTTTGCATTGGACAAGAATTATTATTTCACAAATACAAAAGCAAACCCGCAGAATATAAATATCTCAGTCAGGAACCAGTATGCCCTTCCTTTTACCGGCTTTGTTCTGCAAAATGTAGTTTCGTATAATTACTCTACACAATATGGCTCCAGCGCTAACTTTATGCCCGAAATATATTACTTTTCGAAAAGCGGGTGGCGTTTCAGGCTTTTTGCCGAAATAGCACTTTTTAAAGACAATAAAAATGTTGCAAACTATTATATCCCCGGCGAAGAAGAAGATGTGCCGGAACCGTGGCGCGGTAACCTCAACCTTGGAATCGGCATTAGAAAAGAATTCGGAATACCCATACCATGGAGCAAAAACAAAAGTTTCGATATTGAATTCCAGGCATTTTACGATATTAACGGAAACGGATTAAAAGACCGTAATGAAAAAGAGATCGAAAATGTTGTAGTACGGATGGGAGCATGGGAAATATTGACTAACGAAGATGGCAAGGGCAGTGTAAAAAATATACCCGCAGGCACATACATCTGGAAAGCATTCTGCCTTGAGCAACTCGAAGGCTGGTTCCCCAACCTGCCCGATTCAATTGATCTGCAGAACGGAGGTCTTTTAAACGTACCCTTTGTTAGAGGGGTTAAAGTAAGCGGTAAAGTGTTTATTGACCGCGAAAAATGGTCGGCCGGTTCTAATATTGTGCTTGACCTTTCAAGAATAAAGATTACTGCTACCAACCATAATGTTTTCACTACGCTTACAGATAAAGACGCTAACTTTTCGCTTTACCTGCCCAAAGGCAAGTATATAATTACTTTAGACGAAAAAGTCCTTGGCGAAAAGTTCCAGGTCCTTCAGAACAATTTCGAATTCGAGGTTGATGATTCATTCGACAACCTGTTTATTCCATTTTATATAGTAGAAAAGAAGAGGAAGGTAAGGATTACCAAGTTCGGCGAGCCTAATGAATAGCAATTCCAGTTCTTCCGTAATAAACTTATTTTCATGAAAATAACTGCACTTCTGATATTCGTGATTCTATTTGGAAATTACCTGTCTTTTGCAAACAACTTAAGTCTGAGACCAGATACTGTTTTTATATATAAAATGACTTCTGAAACTACCAGAAGAAATGCCGAAATGCCAAAACCGGACGAACCCCACACAAGAGGCGATTATCCCCCCGACTATAAAAATGGTATTGTAAAAGTGGGCGATATCATCGTGTATTACGATTACGTTTTACCGTCTGCAGACATACACGTTAGATACGAGATAGGGACTCCCGACCTGATAGTTTTTATAGGCTCGGATTCCAGAAATGATTATTATAAATATTCGAATGGCAGCGACGGGGCAATGGTCTGGTACTATTTTAAAGCTGTAAAAGCTGGAAAAGGAGAATTATACCTTGAAAAAACACAGTACCGGGAGGCAATAGAGAAAGTAAAAGTGGTGGTTGAGATTGTAGATGAATAGCTATTCCTCAGTAACAACTATCTTTTCAATTACATCCCCCTGCCTTATCGCATCAATCACCTCAAGTCCCTTATAGACCTTGCCGAAACATGTATGTTTGCGGTCCAAATGGCTTGTGTTTTCGCGGCTGTGGCAGACGAAGAACTGTGAACCTCCGGTATCTTTTCCGGCATGAGCCATCGAAAGAACTCCACGGTCGTGATACTGATTTCCGCCTGTGAGTTCGCATTTTATTTTATAACCCGGGCCACCTGCTCCCGTACCGTCAGGACAACCGCCCTGAATTACAAAATTCGGTATGACCCTGTGAAAATTTAGCCCGTCGTAAAAACCTTTCTTTGCAAGATCGCAGAAGTTCTTTACAGTTTCAGGAGCGTCTTTTTCAAAAAATTCAACGTACATTATTCCCCTGGGGGTATGAATCTCTGCCTTTTTCATAATAATTAAGTTTGGGGCAAAAATAGTAAATTAAATAATACGCTATTAGCGCCGGGTTAAAGTACAGGGCAACATTAATTTATCCCAAATTATGCATTACAAATTTTTCTAATGATTAGCAATAAAGACCCAAGTCTCAATAACCAAGCCCCAAATTCCAAGGACCGTCCCTTGGGACTTGAGGCTTGAAATTTGGAACTTGGAATTTATTTTTATTTCTTTATTTTTTCTTATGATCAGGATGATCGTGGCTGCTCAACTTTTTGTTTATTTCATTAATCCCAGCTGTCAGATCATTTTTAACGGTTGTGATCTTAGCATCGGCTGACTTTTCCAGTTTTGCAATTTTTTCCGTTATTTCAGCGGACGAAGCGCTTTTAAGAGTCGATATTTTGTTCTCGGTATTCTTCCCAAGTTCGGCAATTATTTTCGTCAGTTCATCGCCCGAAGTTGAAAGCTTTTCATAAAGCATACCTTCTGAAGTTTTTATTCTGCTTTCAATTACTGTCTTCAGATCGACCACTGCCTTTTCCAGGTTTTTATTCATTTCGTTTTTACTTAGGGTGATCTCATTCCTTATGGCAGAGATCTTACTGTCTAAAATTCCGTTCAGTTCCCCTGTCCTCTCAAGACTTTCTTTATCTGACTTCTTTATTTTCTCATTCAAAGATCCTTCAACTTCTGCAATCCTTGTTTCGATGATCTTGTTCAAACCGGCATTCATTTTTTCGATGCTTGCAGAAGTGTCGGACGACAATTTCGTTATCATTTCTTTGCTTTCGCCGCCGAGTTTTTCAATGGCCGCCATGCTTTGACCGGCCTGCTGTTTTATTATTTCCTTTAATTCGTATATCTCTTTGTTCATCTGATCATTCATTTGCAACAAACCTTTCTTATAGTCCGCCTCATTTCCTTTTACGGTTTTATTAATTGCTGAAAGTTTTCTTATAAGTAAAAATAGAAACACAATACCACCTATGAGGGCACAAATAAATGCAATTATTGCCAGCTTCTTCCTATAACTGAATGCCTGACTGACCCTGGCCGATTTTTCATTCAGATTTTTAATGGAACCATAAATGGAAGTCTGATTGTCCGCATTTTTCTTTATCTCATTGCCGGCTGATTTCAGCAACGTAATAATACTTTCTGTCTTCTGAGTCTGGATATCAATCGCTTTTTTCTGCTCGATAAGCTGACTTTTTAATGAGGCATTGCTCTTTTTCAAAGAAGTAACTTCATCTTTAATACTCTGCAGGTCATTTTGAGAATTACCTGTCTGAACCAAAAAAATACAAAAAGACAATAGCAATACTGTCGAAAAGATTAATTTTTTCATATCATAATTTTTTAAGTGTCTTTTACAAAGATAAAATGATTTTTCGAACTTTAATAAATTAATTACTAATTTTTTAAAAAATATTTGTGTCTGCTTCAGGAAAAAATCCAATCTGCACATTATTATCAAATCTGTTGAACGTTAACCGATTAGATTGTCTTTTGTTCTAACATCGTTGACTCATGCCGCAATACGCTTATTTACCATTACTTGCATTTACCCAAACTGATTCTGTCTCAAGAATCCTGTGTTCCGAATCATAATTTTAAATAAGTAGTTACTCAGGAATCCAATATGGATTTCCTGCTCCAAAACATCTAATACTTGTCCTTTTTCTATGATTTAAATATCTATATTTGGAAATGAAACCTTATTGTTTCAAAAAACAAATCTATTGAGATATGGCAAAGTTGCTGTTAATGGGAGATGAAGCTATCGCGCAGGCTGCGATAGATGCGGGTATTTCGGGTATTTATGCATATCCGGGAACGCCCTCGACCGAGATAACTGAATATGTTCAGCATTCTAAGGTTGCAAAAGAAAAAGGCATCCGTTCCAACTGGTCGGCAAATGAGAAGACCGCTATGGAGTCGGCTATCGGTATGTCGTATGCCGGGAAAAGGAGCATGGTCTGCATGAAACACGTAGGGCTGAATGTATTCAGTTATCTCGGTCGAGGGCGTTCCCGGATATGCATAAATACCCGAAACACCCACCCCAAACACACCCAACACACCCAACACACCCAAACACACCCAACACA
>CAZEWB010000351.1:0-4669 GCA_964515655.1 uncultured Bacteroidales bacterium | reverse complement strand
TGTGTTGGGTGTGTTTGGTGGGTTTTGGACCATCCATTAAATTCTTTGTCTGCCTGTAGAAGTTAATGGATGGTTCAAACAGCCAGCTTATTCCCAGTTTGATATTTGCTGTATCCGGATCATTGTTGCTGTGGTATTCTGTTAATTTTTGGATCATGTTCTTTGTTTCGGAATCGAATTTCCATTCGGAACTTGAATGAAGATCGGCCCTGAATGCGAAACTTATACAGGATATCAACGCTAGGCAAATGGCCGGAACAGCAACAACTCTTTTGTAATAATCACTCAGGTATATTACAAAGAACCCAAGATGGATGATCAAGACAGGCAGCAGAAAGATCGAAAAGCGATTTATAGGGTAATCCGCTTTAAATATCAGGTGTTGAAGTATTATAATGACCGAAATAAAAACAATGAGCAAATTAGAAATAACAAGTTCCTTATACTTTGCAAAGAAGGTTCCATCCTTTCTGAATACCTTATATATTATAATGACAGTTGGGATCAATGCTATTACAGTAAAAATTATCCTGGCGAAGATCAGCGTATACGATGTAATAGCAGTATAATCATGAAGGAAATATTTTGTCAGCTGAGATACTGTGTCGCAATAGAAATTGTTTTTACCGCCAAAATCCAGGCTGCTGCTCTGTATCATGCTCCTTAAAGGCTCGAACATTACCACAATCACAACCAGAACGGGGATCACATGTATCTTATTTGACCTCCATAAATTGTAATTTTTATGTGAAATTATCCGGCAATCTATAAACTCAATCACATTATATATTACGATCAAAGCAATATAAAAATCCAGCAGGGTAAAACTGCTTAAAACTGCCAGCAATGCTCCGGTATGAAAAAGTATAATGTTCTTTGTTTTATCATCCTGAAAAGATCGTATAAAATGGTACAGACTCATCAACATAAACCCGAATGACAACCCGTAGCCTCTTGCCAGACCAAAAAAATCGATGAGTGAGTTGTTGGTGCACAGTAATACAAAAATGACAATGGCTATGACTTTTTTACTTTTTCTGAACAATAAAAAAACATAGATCAGGAACACACAAAACAACAGCAGATTCGGCAACCTTAATGAAAATCCCTGACTCCCGAAAAGCATTTCCGAATACTTCATTAATAAGCTGTTCAGTATATGATTATTTGTGTACCCGTCGTTGAATGTGATAATATCTATAAAACCTGAATGTACATAATTAAGATATGATATGCTTTCATCATGTGTAAATGACGTAGTGGCCGCTTTATAGGCAATGTACAATAGAACAATTATTCCTGATATCAGAATTATTGCATTTTCTTTTAAGAATTTAAGTGTCTTTTTAATGAACACAATTAATGTCTTTGACGGTTCGAAATCGTTATTCAACTTTGAAATCAAAAATATAAAGGATTTTCGAGATTACAATATCTGTCATGGTCTTATGTCATAGCGGCGGTCTGGTTGTTTGTCATAGTCTTGGTAAACGCCAATCCGAAATCCAAAACCCGGAACCCGGAACCCGAAACCCGGAACCCGAAACCCGGAACCCGAAACCCGGAACCCGAAACCCGAAACCCGAAAATCGAAACCACCTGTGGCATAAGCAACCCATCCAAGACAATGACGACCGACCTGACCCGCTGCCACGACCTTTAACCAGGACACCTCAGTATGCAAGGTATTCATCAAACAGAACCTGCAGGTACGATTGCCCTTCCTTTAGCAGATCTTCCTTTTTCCTGTTAACGTAATGTTCCTGAAAAAACGTCTGCAGATCATAATCATAAACAAAATACTCATAGTCCGGTGTTACCCATCCTATGCCGTAGTCGAAGGAGTAAAAGACGAATTCTTTGCTGTACCTGTTCATAAGGTCCTTGCTCCATCCGAAATCTTTGCGGGTCATGCCAAGCTGTGCTAAAAGCGTTGCTGCAAGGTCTGTTTGTGAGCAAAGAAGATCAACGCGCTTCCCCTGGAATTCCGGTTTTATTGCCGGCCCGTAGAACAGCATGGGGATACGTCTTGAATCCGGTTTCTGCCATTCCCTGCCCTGCGGTGAAACATGCTGATGGTCGGAAAGCATTATGAACAAAGTATTATCGAACCATTTCTCTTTTCGTGCCGATCTTATGAATGAACCAAGGCAACTGTCGGAATAATACACCGAACTTACATAATCATTCTCTGCCTTTATGTTTTCGAATTTCTTACTTGTTGCAGGTTGATCATACGGAGAATGTGAACTTATTGTAAAAGCGGCCGAGAAAAAAGGTTCTTTGTATGAGTTGAGGTCATTCAGCAAGCGATCGTAAATGTCGCCGTCCTGAACGCCAAGTCTGCCGCGGGGAACAGTTTTGTCAAAATCCTTCTGTTCGGTTATTGCATCGAACCGGTTGTAGTAAATATATCCCCTTATATTCCCGTACTCCAGTTCACCGCCAAAAAGGAAAGAAGTGTAATATCCGGCTTTCAGGAATTCCTTGTTTATGCATGGCAGGCTGCCGTATTTGTCGGGCTGGTTTATTATTGAGGTTTCGGGCTGTGAAGGGAATCCGCTCAGTATTGCGCATATTCCCTGTGCGGATACTATCCCTGAGCAATACTGGTTAGTAAAAAGTATTCCTTCGGATGCAAGGCTGTCGAATTCCGGCGTAATATCTTTCAGTTCGCTTAAACTCCCGACGACATCGGCCGACCATCCCTCGAAGATTATTAGTACGACATTCGGTCTTTTATTTATCAGGAACATTTCGGTAGTGTCTTTCTCTGTGCTGTAAAGGGAATCAACAACAGCCTGTGCCTTGCTTTTATCATAAAATTCAAACGGGTTGCTGTTTTTATACTTCCAGTTCTTTTCGACGCTCGACAGAAGGTTCCACACGGAATTTGTGGCTGCCAGATTCAGGAACTGGTTCTTACTGTAGTATGCCGAGCTTACCTGAATGGGAACCGGTCCGTAGCCCCCTCTCATCCCTGTTAAAAATGCAAGTGAAATAATAATAAAAAAGATAACTGCAACAAGCTTGTTCCGCTTAAGGGAGATCTGTCTTTCGAAGATAAAACGGTTATAACAGTATACCCCGGCAGCAGTGAGGATCACGGTCAGCACAACTGTCAGTATGATGATCCCTCCTTTTGCAGTGTTTATAACCTCACCCGGGTTGCTGAGAAAAGATATCGCTTTCATGTTGAGTTTGGTGTGCCACTCGTCGTACAGCCCGAGCTCGCCTGACACGATAAGAGAAAACAGGAACATCATTAAAAAGGAGTAAAAGCGGCTTATATGCAGGAATATCCCGTATTCAAAAAATGAGTATAAAATGATCAGCAGAAAGGGCAGAACAAGAAAATAGCAGGCCATTGAAATATCCAGCGGTAAAGCATGCCAGAGCGAAAGCGCAGCATCGCCAATGCCCGCATCAATGGTACTGCCTGCGTTGTATACAAGGAACACAAGCCGCCCCAACTGGAAAAATGCAAGCCAGAAGATGAACTGTTTCGATAAGTTTAAAACCAGCCTTGCCGACATGGAGCAATTTTTTGCAAACCAACTGATTTTTTTTGAATCATGCTAATGTTTATCAAATTTTTAAAGAGGAGTGAAATAGCGTATCGACAACCTTCAAGGTCCGGGCGGGCATGTGCGAAGGCGTCCTTGAAGGTTTATGTACAATTATTTACGGATATGCTAACCTTTTAAGCTGTTTTAATTCCTTTATTGTTTTATATTTTCTTGTATTATCCACAATATATCCGATTAATCCGGCTCCTTCATATTTGAATGGAGGAGAAATAGTATCTGTTTTATTTCTATAACTCTGCCAGCGGGAATCTATTGCTTTTATAAGCACTGTATCATTTATATTGAAGCATGAATCGTTTTTATAGTGCCCATTTGTTTTAATATAGATATCCGGATAATAGAATTTATCATTTATCCAAACCTGATCTATATTGATTTTTTCTGTTGTATTACATTTGATCAGAATATCATAAACCGTTCCTTCATTACCTGCCACTCTGCCACTCCAGCTCTGAACAGTGGCTTCAATTATTTTAAAATCCTTGTCTTTCCCCAAAAAACAGATAAGACAAAGAGTAAATAAGAATATTTTCATGTTCAATATCATCAAAAATTATTTCATTGCTTATTTGTCATTAAAACATATTGAAATGCCTGAAGATTTGATTGGGCATATGTATTCATTTTATTGACAATATCAGGTCTTTCTTCAGCATAATTATGTGGATCGGAGTTCTTATATTTATAAAGACCTTTTGTCTTGTCATTATTAACAATTAAAAACCAATCACTATCTATTACACCATATTTATCATCAGCATTAAAGAAAATAAAAGATCTCTTTTCCCTGAACAGATCGATCCCGAGTGTATTATTTTTATAAGGCAATTTTAATAAACCCATAATTGTAGGAAAAATATCTATTTGACCGGCAATATTATTTAATGCTCTGCTCTTTTTAAAAATGTAAGGGGCATAAAAAATTAGTGGAGTGTGATTATAATCAATAGACATATTATAGACACCATCAATAGGAGCTCCATGATCTGCAACAAAGACAAATATTGTATTTTTAAACCATTTTTGTTTCGAAGACAGATCAATAAATTTTTTTAAGGAGTAATCAGCATATTCAACAA
>CAZEWB010000350.1:2964-4672 GCA_964515655.1 uncultured Bacteroidales bacterium | reverse complement strand
AGGTATATATTATCATTCCTTCATATAACGCCGGAGCGTTCATAAAAAATTGCGTGGTTTCGGTTTTCGGCCAGACTTTTTCCGACTGGCACATCATTCTTGTTAATGACGGATCCACCGACAATACTCTTGATATAGTCAACCGGTACCCTTCAGAAAAGATGACTGTTATTTCTCAGAAAAATCAGGGTGTTTCTGCGTCCAGAAATAATGGCTTTTTAGTTAGTTCGGGTAAATATGTGGTTTTTCTTGATGCTGACGACATGCTGACCCCCTGTTTCCTGGAACTCAGACTGAAATTTCTTGAAGCATGCCCTGAATACGGCTATTGCAGCAGCGACATGCATAAATTTACAACCGACCCGGAAAAACCGATATCATTTCATCAGGGATGTGCCGACGATCCGGTAAAGGAGATTTTGCTTTATTCGCCCAAACACGATACAGCGCCATCAAATTATCTTTTCCGCAGAGAAACGCTTGTTAGGAACAAATTACTGTTTAACAGGCTCCTTTCAAGTACTGCCGACAGATTGTTCCTGATAGAATTAAATGAGTTTTCGAAGGGCTGGTATGCAGGAGGCGCGCCTCTTTTATACCGTGTCCACGAAAAGAGCATGTCGAATAAGCTTACCGAAACCCTTATTAATGATAATATTCAATATTACAAATTACTTACTATTAATAAATTTATTCCATCAAGGCTGAAACGAAAAGCGCTGTTCTATAAATATTCTATTCTGGGGTTTTCTTACATGAAGATAAGGAGTAAAAAGGGAATACGATATCTTATCTCCGGAATATTAATATATCCCGACTATTTTATTTTAAGGATAGGTTCAAGGTTTTTATCTTTAATAAGCGGAAAAAAGAAATGAAACACGGACTGAAAAAGATACTTATCCTCGGGTGCTTTTTTCCGCCATCCTCCATGCCGGCATCTATAAGAATGTACGGGTTTGCAAAGAATTTCCACAAATTCGGATATTTTCCCGTTATCGTAAGCCGTAAGTGGGAAAATCACGGAGCTAAAATTTATGATTCATTTATTCCTACAAAGAAAAACATCGATTATATAAATACACCCGAATATGAGGCTTTTTTGTTACCATATAATCCTTCTTTCAGGGACAGGTTGTTTTTAAAACACCCCGATCACAAACTTTATAGTCTCCTTAGAAGGCTGCTGACCTTTGCAGAGAACTTTCTGAACGGCTTCAGCAACCGGTTTCATTCGTACAACAATATAAATCGTTTTGCAGATGAACTTTTAAGTTTTGATAATGATTATTCTGCAATTATTGCTTCCGGAAATCCATTTCTGCTGTTTAAGTTTGCAAGAAACCTGTCGAAAAAACACAACGTGCCTTATATTCTGGATTACCGCGACGACTGGAGTACCAACGAGATAAACCAACCTAAAACATTCAGTCAGCGCCTGATAAGGAAGTTCTCATTTGCCCTGGAAAAGAAATGGATAAAGGATGCTCTTTTCTTTACAGCGGTTTCGGAGATATATAAGAACAGAATCGAAGTATTTACGGGTAAAACCGGCGTGGTGGTTATGAATGGTTTTTTTGAAAGGTCTTCTGCCGGTTCTGTCGTTATTATGAGAGATAAACTTCGCTTTTTGTATTCAGGTACATTATATAAAGTTCAGGATATTTCTATTTTCCTGAACGCTTTTTCTGCCTTTCTGAAAAATTAC
>CAZEWB010000350.1:0-2954 GCA_964515655.1 uncultured Bacteroidales bacterium | reverse complement strand
TGTGTTGGGTGTGTTTGGTTTTTTTGTGGGAGCGGGCTTTGATTCGGATCAGGAAAAAATGTTGTCGGGATATAATTTTGGTGATGCTCTTAAAATATTACCAAGAGTTCCAATTGAAGAAATGTATAATCTATATTATGAAACAGATGTATTTTTATTATTTGCCTATTCCGACTTCAGGGGGGTGCCTTCCACTAAAATATTTGAATATATTTCATACGAAAAACCTATCCTGTTGTGTGGTTCAGACCACGACATTCTTGAATCCCTTATAACAGAAACAGGTACCGGAATAATTGTAAATAATAGCGACGAGGCGTATAAAGAAATTGACGTCCTGTATAATGAACGATTAAATAATAATGTAGTTTCAGTTCATTCACAACCGGATATTATTAAAAAGTATTCACGCGAAAATCAGGTACGGCTCTTTGCCGGGGCCATTAGTGAAAAATTATCGGAAATAAATAAATACCAGCAATGTAAATGGTGTGTGATGGACACATCGGATCCTGAAATAGTTTTTGACAGGAATGGGCGTTGTAATCACTGTTCACAATATATTAAAAAGACCTCAAAAAATATTTATCAGGGAAAAGAAAGCGATGAAAAGCTTGCCCGGATGGTAAAGAGAATAAAAAAATCGGGCAG
The DNA here is from genome assembly GCA_964515655.1 of uncultured Bacteroidales bacterium. Lineage (GTDB taxonomy): Bacteria > Bacteroidota > Bacteroidia > Bacteroidales > GWA2-32-17. The sequence goes on along the minus strand of CAZEWB010000350.1, from coordinate 2,303 downwards.
GAAAAATAAATATGATTGCATAGTCGGAGTAGGCGGAGGAGTTGACAGCAGTTATACGGTTTATCTTGTTAAAAAACTTGGCTTAAGGCCTCTTGCCGTCCATATGGATAACGGTTGGAACTCAGAACTTGCAGTTAGCAATCTTAAGAACGTCTTAAAAAAATTAGATATTGATCTTTATACCCATATTCTTAATTGGGAAGAATTCCGCGACCTGCAGCTGGCATTTCTCAGGGCGTCTGTTATTGAAGCAGAAACGCCTACAGATATAGCCATTCTGGCAGCATTACACGAAGCGGCCGACAAATTCAATATAAAGTATATTTTAAGCGGGGGCAATTTTGCCACCGAAGGCATTTTGCCTGACCACTGGCACTACAACGCTAAAGATGCCAAATATCTTAAAGCAATTCATACACAATTCGGAAAAAACGAACTTGAAACCTTTCCATTGTTTACTTATAAAAAGGAGATGTACTATAAATTGATAAGAGGAATAAAAATCATTTACCCGCTGAATTATGTGCCGTTTAATAAAAAAGAAGCTATAAAAGTACTCGAAGAAGAACTGGGCTGGAAGAATTACGGAGGAAAGCATCACGAGTCTGTTTACACTAAATTTGTACAATCTTACTTCCTGCCCGAAAAGTTTGGTATTGACTATCGTCGTGCAACATTTTCTACCAAGATATGCTCCGGTCAGATGGGGCGTTATGAAGCCCTGAAAGAACTGGAAAAAAAGCCTTACGATAATGAAATAGCTGAGGAACTTAAAACATATATCAGTAAAAAACTATGTATTTCACATGAAGATCTTGATGAAATTCTCAGTTTGCCCCCCAAGTCATATAAAGATTATCCCAACAATGAAAAATGGCTGAAGTTCATTTATTCAGTTTATAGAACATCCAAACGGATATATCTTCCATAGCTTCATCTTATAAAGTTCTTGGTTTTTAAATTGTGCGGGTAAATGTATAAAAATGTTCAATTTCAAACGAGCAACTAACAATGTACAAGTATCATTTCTGTTCGGGATTTTTATTGGTCATTGAAAATTGAATATTTGGCATTGTTCATTAAAACGAACACAATTTTTTTGCCCATTCATTTTGAGAAAGAACTTTTCTTTGGAAATAACACTGAATTTTCTACTTTTGGGTTGTCTTATTCTAAAGTGAAATACAATATAATATAAATGTTAAAAGTCAGAGTAATACCATGTTTGTTGCTGGTCAATGAAAGTCTTGTAAAAACAATAAGATTTAAAGATCATAATTATATCGGCGATCCCATTAATGCAATACGTATTTTTAACGAGCTGGAAGTTGACGAATTGATCTTTCTTGACATTACTGCAACAAAAGAGAACAGAAAACCCAACCTGGAAATGCTGCGAAAAATTGCAAGTGAATGCTTTATGCCGCTAACTTATGGAGGAGGTGTCAAAAACGTTGATGAAATTAAGGAAATATTGAATATTGGCATTGAAAAAGTTGCGATCAACAGTCATTCTTTTGAAAATGCAGACCTGATAAAGAAGGCCTCCGGATTGTTCGGAAGCCAGTGTATAATTTCATCTGTTGATGTAAAAAAGGACAGATCGGGAAAGTATGAGGTTTTTAAAAGCGGAGGAACGGAAAATACACATATAAGTCCTGAAGTCTGGGCTGCAGAGATGGAGAAGGCCGGGGCCGGGGAGATTCTGCTGACCTCTGTTGACAGGGACGGCACTTGGAGCGGATATGACATTGAACTTATTAAAAAGGTAACAGATTCAGTGAATATTCCGCTTATCGCCAGTGGAGGAGCCGGAGATATAAAAGATTTTTACAGTGCAGTTAATGAAGGTGGCGCATCTGCAGTAGCGGCAGGATCGATGTTTGTTTATCAGAAAAAGGACTGTGGTGTATTGATAAACTATCCCGGAGAAGAGGAACTGAACGAATTGTTTTTATAGTAATACAAATGTGAAATACAATATAGCCCAAAACCCCAATCGTCATTCTGAACTTGTTTCAGAATCTCCTCATGCCCTAGCGCATGCTTCGACACTGCCATTTTACAAATTGCGATCAATTACTCTTCTCATGGCAGGCTCAGCATGACCCACACTTTTGGACTATTAGTAATATCACTTTGGTATAATTTATTTAATGAGAAAAACAGGCGTTGGTCTTATTAACTGATGTTACGCAAAAGGACAGTGAATAAGTCCCAAGTCCAAAATTTCAAGTCCCAAATTCAAAGGATAAAAAAAAAGCATGGAAAATGGAAAAGAAAAATGATCTTTGTGAAAGATT
>CAZEWB010000349.1:0-4679 GCA_964515655.1 uncultured Bacteroidales bacterium | reverse complement strand
CTGTCCACGCTTATACACCAGGACAATGCCTATAACTTCGGACGGAAGATATGTGAAAAACTTAAGGAACTCATTCCCCGCCAGCAGTACGAAGTTGCAATACAGGCTGCAATTGGCGCAAAGATCATCGCCCGCGAAACCGTTAAGGCAGTAAGGAAAGATGTAACCGCAAAATGCTACGGCGGTGATATTACCCGTAAACGCAAACTTCTGGAAAAACAGAAAGAAGGTAAAAAGCGCATGCGCCAGGTCGGCAACGTCGAAGTGCCGCAGTCAGCATTCCTTGCTGTGCTGAAACTGGATTAGTATAATCCTCATCCTCATCCTCATCCCCATCCTCATTCTCCGCTCTCATTCTCCCCTCCCCCTTCCCGTCATTTTGAACTTGTTTCAGAATCTCTCATGCCCATATTACAACAACTATTAGATTCTGGATCAAGTCATGAATGTTATTTGGGTTTTGTATAAAAGCGTTGGGTCATTGTAAGACCCAAGCCCCCGAAACGGGTGGCCACAATGAGAAATGACGGTAAGGAGCACCGACAACTTTTGAAAAAAAAACAGTCACACTGAGCCGACCCAATTGTCTGAAATAATATAGGTGAAGTATTAAGGTCGTGTCGAAGTGCGGCTGCTTTTTTTTCCATTTGCCCACGCACATGTTTCGACACGATTGCCGGAATGCTTGTACTAATGTCTGCCAACTCTATGCAATCGGCTCAACATGACCCGCGCTTTTATTATTTGGTTGCTGATTAGGCGTTTGCAGAGAATCCGTCATTGGCAGCTCGCCCGCATAATACAATAAGGAAACAAAAAAGTATTTGGCGGAATAGTCGAAGGATGTGCGCGGGGGATATGCAAAAATGTTTACTGGAGTCAGAACGGACACCTTTCGACTGGCCTTCCCACATGCCATGCACGCTCAGGGTGACCATTTATTTTGTTTGTAATATGGTAAGAAAAACTTGACTTTTAATGAGTTTTGTTTTAATTTTGGAGAAAATACGTGTAGTAAAATCGCACATATTTATTCTATGAATAAATTAATTATCATTTTATTAATAGTTTTCACTTCTTCTCTCTTATATTCACAGAGCAACACTACATGTACAGTTGCTGAACCGTTTTGCACCGGTGTAACATACCATGTTCCGATGCCGGTTAATATTGTTGCACAATCCGGCCCGAATTATGGCTGCCTTCAAAATCAGCCCAATCCATTATGGTATTATTTACTTGTTTGCGAGCCAGGAGATTTTAGAATAAGATTAACATCAAATCCTTCAAGCGATATTGATTTTGCAGCATGGGGACCATTTACAAGTCCGACACAGCCATGTGTAAATCAATTAACAGCCAATTGTTATAGTTTTCAATGCCCAAGTAATGTTGATGATTCAACTTTTTACCCTTCGGGAAACCTTGTAGATTGCAGTTTTTCCCCATCAGACACCGAGTATATACATATCAACAATACCCAGCCTTTCCAGATTTATATTTTTGTTGTATTGAATTCTGAAAATTCAGTAGGAGAACTTTATATGCAACAAACAAATTATGGTCAACCTGGTTCTGCTGAAACGTATTGTTCATGTTTTTGCTGTTACTTTCAAAACATCACTTGCTCTTCTTCTGCATGTGATCCGTTGACTAATACTTTTTCTATTTCAGGAGTCATAACCTGCAATAGTCTGTCTCAGGACGACTCTATAACTGTCATTGATACTGTTTCGGGTTTAACAGATATCTTTTACCCACCTTATAGCACATTCCTTAATTATTCAATTGACAGTATTCCTGCAGACGGGCTTTCGCATGTAGTTAAAGCAGAATACTCGAATTGTGGTTTCTATGGTATTTCTAAAACTATTTCAGCTCCTCCGCCATGTTACTTGTGCGTCTCGGATGCCGGTGCCGATACTGCTGTTTGCGGATATAATTTTCAATTACAGGCATACGAGCAACCGGGTGACACGAATACATACTGGACGTTGTTGGACGGGGGCGCTTTGTCGGATTACGAAGATCCTAATGCAGTTTATACTGTCAGCAGCGAAGGATTATTCAGACTATTATGGCATGTTACTGATGTGGATAGTATGACCTGCTATGATACATTAAAAGTCACTTTCATTGACGATGCGGAACCTGCAATTTCCCTTTCGAATGATACATTGTTTTCAAGCACAATGACCGGCAATCAGTGGTACGACCAGCAGGGAATAATTGCAGGTGCTGATACAAATTTTCTTTTTCCTTTCGGGAACGGCTTCTATTACGTGATAGTGAATAATTATTGCGTATATGATACTTCGGATATTTTCATCTTTGACGGAACATGGCCTTTTGAAAATAATGACAAAACAATTATCTATATTACTGATGACCTCCTGAATATCTCAGTGCCCGGGAATGTATCTGATGTGAGTGTTTTTGATATAGAAGGAAGAATGTTGTACAATAGAAACAGTGATTTGTCAAGGATGACAATTAATATTCATGATTACCTTCCCGGAATGTATATACTCAGAATGTATTCTGAAAAAGAAATCAGGTCGCTTAAGTTTGTGAAATTGAAATGAGGTAAAGGTTTAAAAGGTTATCTCCCGCATTTCCCCCTTTCACAAATTTTCCGTAGCTGTCACAAAATTATTTCATGCAGTCATTCACCGGCGCAATTGCACGATACCTGCTGAAAAAGCATACCAGCCTTAAAGACGTTACCATTGTCTTTCCGGGGCGCAGAGCAGGACTGTTTCTTTTAAGGGAACTCAAGTCACAAAGCAAGACCGCACTCTTTGCACCAAAGATCATCACTTTAGACCAGCTGGCTTCGGATATGGCCGGCCTGTCACAAGGCGATACACTGCCTATGCTTTATTCTCTTTACGATAAATATAAATTGTTCACAGGCTCGCAAAAATCATTCGACGATTTTATTTTTCACGGCAACACACTGTTGGCGGACTTTAACGAATGCGACAACGAACTTATAGACATTGAAAAACTTTATACAAATATTTCGGACATAAAGGAAATTGACGAAAGATATTCCGACAATATTTTATACGCAAAAGAATTCATTCTCGGATTCTGGCAGATGTTCATAGGCAACAGTAATTTCGAAATGCAGAAGGGATTCGGAAACCTTTGGCAAAAACTTCCGCTTGTTTATAATGAATTCACAAATGAACTTGCAGAAAAAGGTATAGGCTATGGCGGATTCATTATGCGTCGTGCCGCAACTCAGGAAAATATCACTGAAGATTATTTACAGAACAATAATCCCGAACATATTTATTTTGCCGGTTTCAATGCGCTGACGAGGGCCGAAAAGGAATTGTTCAGTAATTTTAAAAAGTCCGGCAAGGCTTCGTTCCTGTGGGACCATGACGAATATTATTTGAAGGATTTAAACCAGGAAGCCGGTGTTTTTATGAGGGACAATCTTCAGCGTTTTCCCATGCCTCCGGATTTTGTAAAAGAGAACCAAGACCTCTTCAATCAGTATCAGAATAAAAAGAAAATAAATATCATCCCTGTTCCGCAGATCACAGACCAGGCGCGCTATCTCGAAAAACTTGCAGCAGATGGTGTGCTTACGGATAAAACTGCCATTGTCCTTGCTGACGAAAAGATGCTGGTTCCGGTCATTCATGCACTGCCTGGAAATATCGCAGCAAATGTTACAATGGGATACGAGATAAGATATACCGCATCTTTTGCGTTATTGGAATCGTTGATCACATTATATAAGAGCAGCCGCAGAAGTAAGAACGGGCAGTTCTTCAGGTCGTCGGATGCTTCAAGGGTGCTCTTGCATTTCTTTTTCAGAAAAAATTTAAAAGAGGTCCGCAATATTCATAAAGACCTTCTCGGGAACAGAACATATATCAAAGAAGCGGAAATTGAAGTTCCCGGAGTATTGAAAAATATTTTTTCGTTTAAAGGTGAACCTTCTGCACTTACTGAATTTCTTGAAGATATTCTGAAGTTAGTATATTCAGTTGTTGAAGAACTTTCCGATTTCTCTTCAAAAAAAACAGAGTTGCAGGCTATATTCGAAATATACGGGCAGCTGAAGAAACTGGATAATATCGTAAGGGAGAACGAAACGGAGATCAAACAGTTCTCTACAATTGCATCATTAATAAAAAGGGCTGTTTCTTTAATTACAATTTCATTCCGCGGAGAACCACTTACAGGCCTGCAGATAATGGGCTTTTTAGAAACGCGCGCACTCGATTTCGAAAATGTGATAATACTTTCTGCCAACGAAGGCATGCTTCCGAAAACCTCATCAGGCGGGAGTTTTATCCCTATGACCCTCCGCAAAGGATTTAAGATGCGCACTCCTGTTTATGACGAAGCGATATTTGCATACAACTTTTACCGCCTTATACAGCGTGCCGAAAATGTATGGATCACATGGTGCACAGGGCAGGGGATAACCGAAAAAGCAGAGATGTCACGCTACCTGCTGCAGATGACCTACGACAAAACACACCATCTTGATATTACTGCTATCGACAACAAGCCGGTGATCTCTCCAAGGCAGACAATAACTGTAGAAAAGGACAGGAATATCCTCGCATTGCTTGACGTATATAAGAACGGGACAAAAAAGATGTCCTCATCTTCTATAAATACGTATATTGATTGTCCGCTGCGTTTTT
>CAZEWB010000348.1:0-4695 GCA_964515655.1 uncultured Bacteroidales bacterium | reverse complement strand
TGTGTTGGGTGTGTTTGGGTGGTGGTGTTAGAGTCATTAAAACAGAAAAGTAATGAGTTTACCGGAAATAAAATATTGCGCCGGGACTTTAGCTGAAGGATTTGATACTTATAGCAGAACATGTTTGAAAAGAGTCTTTCATGGAAAGAAGGTGTATCATGTATTGCCATACGAATCACCGGCATCCGATCCTGAAACAGATGAACTTTTTGAAGAAAACCGAAGATTTATGTCTATTTCAGGAGTACAGGAGAAATTCTCCGTATTGCTTGAAAAGAATAAGTTAAGGCTTATCGATGAAGGTGAGCGCGGAACCTATATTCTAAAGCCAATTCCTGCTGCCGGTAAAAAACCGGATCAGATGCCCGCTAACGAGCATTTAACCATGCAAATTGCCCGTCAGGTCTATGGAATTGAAACAGCTGAGAATGCATTAATATTCTTTAAAAATGGTGCCCATGCATATATTACCAGGCGTTTTGATGTAAAAGAAGACGGGACAAAATTTGCTCAGGATGATTTTGCATCCCTGGCTGGCAGAACACCACAAACCCATGGAGAAAATTACAAGTATTCAGGAAACTACCTGGAGTTATTTCAATTAATGCAGGCACATTTACCTGCTTATAAACTGGAAGCGCCTAAGCTGTTGAAAATACTCGTATTTAATTATCTGTTTTCGAATGGAGATGCTCACTTTAAAAACTTTTCTTTGCTTGAAACCCCAATGGGAGATTATCGATTAAGTCCTGCTTATGACCTTTTAAATAGTCGCATTCATATAACAGATAAAGACTTTGCATTAGATGACGGATTATTACCCAGAAGTTTATCTCAGGGAAAAATTAGCCGACAATTTGCAATACTCGCAGAGAATGCAGAAATCAGTGAAAAGATTTTTAACGATATTATGACGTTGATGTTATCAAAGTCAGATACAGTAGATAAAATGATATCTGTTTCATTTCTTAATGATACAACAAAAAGAAATTATTGGCAGTCTTATCAGGGACGTATAAAGCAACTGATAAAAGTTTGAGATCATAAGGGTACTTCTATTAACCCTACCCTTTATTTTTCAATAATAGTATAATATCACTATAGAAAAAGTACTACTTAGTTCGCCGAATTGTACAATTGTTCAATTTCTTCGTCTGACAGCGCCCTGTTGTATATCCTCACATCATCAATATCTCCGGTAAAATATTCATTATCGTAACCCCAACCTATATTAAGCGGCGAATTTACAATTGAACCCAGGGTACAGGGAATGGTAGTCTGCAGGACATTATCAATATAAAACTTTACACTGACCCCGGTAAAAACTCCGACAAGGTGATGCCATTTGCTAAGCGCCGGGGTAGCGCAGCATGCCATGTATTGGACTGCACTGTCGGTAAGAGTGAAAGACATATTATAAGGTGAAGGTTCTTCGGCAATATAAACATTTCCGGCAGTCTTGTTTCCTATCAGCAGAATTTTATGGCAGCCTGCATCCCAGTTGCCGGTTTTCTTTATCCACAACGAAACAGATACTTCCTTTTGCAGGGAATCGAGCCCGGTACTCAGGGTAATACGGTTTGTGCCATTAAAGTGATATGCTGAATTGGGCATATTGTTCCTGTCGGTTATCAATGTGGCTCCGTACACAGTTGCATCTTTCCCGTTGTTGCTGTTATCATTTGCATTTCCGTTGAAAGGATAATATGCAATAAGTCCTTCCGAAACATTGGAATTCGTAGTGAGTATGGCATCGTTTTCTTCATCTTTGCATCCGGAAACTGCAAGTAACAATATAAAAGCGAATAGGGACAGGTTTTTCATTAACTTATGTTACGTAAATAAATTCTTGTGTGAAAAAAGTTCCAAGCCCCAAATCAATGACACTACATTTTCTTGAACGAAGTGAAAAGAAAATGAAAGTGGAATTGATCCTGAACGAAGTGAAGGATCTAAACCAAAGTTCCAAATTCCAAATTTCAAGTCCCAAATTCCAAGGGAGCCGTTCCTTGGGTCTTGGATCTTATTCACTGTCTTTTTGCTTAACATCAGTCATTATGCAGAATATTAGGTAGTGTTCCTATTTCACAAGATGTTTGTTTATTTTCGATATCAGCAGGTCAAAGTTAATAGGTTTACTTATAAAATCATCGCAACCGCATTCAATAGATTTGTTTATTTCAGATTCAGTTGAATACGCGCTTTGAGCAATTACATGCAGATCGGGTCTGAGCAATTTTATTTGTTTTGTTGCATCAAGTCCGTTCATTACCGGCATTTTAATGTCCATCAGTACAAGGTCTATCTCCGGATGCGTCTTACAGATCTCAACAGCCTCAATGCCATTTGTCGCTCTGCTTAATACCATTTCATAGTCCGAAAGACATGCTTCGATGAACAGATAATTTGAGTCTTCGTCTTCGGCTATCAGAATATTTTTCCTGTTCTTTAATTCGGAACTTTCTTTAAAAACCGGTTTCTCAGCCACTGTTTTAGCCTTGTTGTCAGTCTGGTTCAAAGAAATTGTGAAAAAGAATATTGTTCCCTTGCCCATAGTGGATTCCAGCCATATCTTCCCACCCAAAAGTTCAACATATGCTTTTGTGATTGAAAGTCCAAGCCCTGACCCGCCATAATTACGTGCTGCTGTTGTTTCGACCTGACGGAATCGTTTGAATATTTCATCATACATATCTTCCGGAATACCAATACCCGTGTCTTTTACGTAAAATTCAAGTAAGTCTTTTTTGATCCGGTATCCGAACTCTATTTTTCCTTTTGCTGTATATTTAAGTGAATTGCCGAGCAGATTTGCAATGATCTGATTTAACTTTGTTTCATCGGTCTTTACAAACAAATCATCGCCGGTTGATTTATTAAATCTGAGTTCAATATTTTTCTTCTGTGCCTGGATATTGAATTGTTCTAACAGCAGGTCAAGGGTTTTATTGATATTTACTTCCTTTAATTCTATTATTACCTGTCCCGCCTCTAGTGTTGCAATTCTGATGATATCGGAAATTATGGAAAGCAACTTATCGCTGCTCTGTAGGATCATATCATTGTATTTTGAGCGTTGTTCGGATGTCAGATTCGGTTTGTTCTGTAAAGTGGAAAAACCTACGATAGCATTAAGTGGAGTACGGATCTCGTGTGAAATGTTGTTCAGAAATGCTGTTTTAAGACGATCACTTTCTTCGGCTTTTTCTTTTGCAATCTTGAGCTGGTTTTCGAAATTCCTGCGCTCAGTGATATCAAGAATATAAGTGACAAAGTAGCCGGATTTGTCTTTTCCCCCGTAGAAAATACCTGTAGAAACGCATACCCAGATTACATGACCTTTCTTATGGATATAGCGCTTTTCGATAATTACAGAATGTGTTTTTCCGTCAATCAATTGTTTTAAATATGTCATTCCGATACTCATGTCGTCAGGATGAGAGACGCCGGAAATATTCATTTTTTCAAGTTCTTCCTTCGTGTAACCAAGAATTTCACTCAGGGTATTATTTACGCTTATAAACCGGCCCTCCAGATCAAGCAGGCAAACTCCCACCGCAGCATTTTCGAAAGCAGTACGAAAAAGTTTTTCACTTTCATTAAGAGCTATCAGAGCATTGTTGCGTTCTGTCTGTATCTGTTTATGGAGTAGTACGGATTTAATTGCAGGAGCAAGGCCCCTGATATGGTTAACGGTTTTTATCACATAATCTGCCGCACCCATTTTCATGGCTTTTATGGCAACTTCTTCGGAGCCTGTGCCTGTAACAATTATTACCGGCAGGTCGGTCTTTTTTTCTCTTACATATTCCAAAACCTGCAGACCATCGAATCCAAGAATGTTAAAATCACTCAGAATAACATCAAATTCTCTTTCAGAAAGTAATTTTTCAAATATTTTCCTGTTCGCGGCTTCTGAAATTTCGAAGTTGCCACCTTCATGCATGAGAGCGTCCTTTACCAGAAAACGGTCATGGACATTGTCATCTATGTGCAGAATTCTGATTTTATTTTCCATAATAACGAAAATAACAACATTAATAATAACGGAGCAGCCTTTGCTATCATTCTTAATATCGTGAAGTTCAGTTTCATGTTTTTAACTAATGCAAAAATACGAATCTATTTGACTATACAAAATTATTTTACACCATTATTTTGGCAGTCTTCCCACATGCAATTCCTTTTGCTTATCCGACAAATAAGAGAATACCGGCAGGTTCCGCATTTCTTCAACGTCTTTGTGTTTGTTTACATTTACAACAACGACGTTGCCCATTTCCTTTCCGAATTCACCTCTGATATCATAGAAAGCGGCAATAACCGTAAGGCTACCGGCGGCTATAAGATCTTTATATTTTTTACACGCAATGTTTACCTGGTAGTCAAGGTTCTTTTCAACTACATGACTGTTCATTTTATTAAGATCAGTTCCGGATGAATATTCGCTAATGATAGGTCTCAGAAAGTCAAGTTCATGCTTTATGTTATACGATTCTGTTTCGAAACCTTTCAGATATGCTTTAATAGCGCCGCAGTCTGAATGTCCGAGGAATAATAATATGGGAGTTTTTAAATGATATATGCCATAATCCACCGAACCTTCGGTTGACAAGATCTGGTTGCCGATATTCTGTATTGAAAAGACCCTGTTTGAAGTATCAGGCATCAGGGCATTGAGTGGTACACGCGAAT
>CAZEWB010000347.1:914-4708 GCA_964515655.1 uncultured Bacteroidales bacterium | reverse complement strand
ATCCAAGCCCCAAGGGACGGCTCCCTTGGAATTTGGGACTTGAAATTTGGGACTTTGGACTTGGGGCTTATTTACTTTCTTTTTGTGTATCATCAGTTCTTAAGTTCTTATATTAATCATATCCCGCCCATTAACGCATTAACAATCGGGGTTAAACTATTCTGGATGATATTCGAAAGCCAGAGCGGAGCAAGACCTATCCCTGCAACCGCAATAATAAGCGTACTTGTTGAGATTCGTTCAAACCATTTTGCATCGCCAAGGTTTTCGTATTCCGGTTTTTTGATAGGTCCCAGAAGCAATACTCCCACAACTCTCAGGATATAAACTGCAGTAACGACAATAGAGGTTGTGGCAATTATCGTAACGACTCTGTAGAAAATTTCCTGATGCTGGAATGCGCCGACAAAGATGGTCATTTCGGCCACAAAGCCGCTGAGTCCGGGCAGACCAAGCGAGGCAAGACCCGCGATAACATAACAGACAGCCAGAAAGGGCATGACCTTCATAAGACCGCCCATTTCATTTATCATACGTGTATGCGTCCTGCCGTATATCATTCCTATCAATGCGAAGAAGAGAGCCGTCATAAGTCCGTGTGATATCATTTGCAGAATGGCGCCATCCATCGCTGTTTTGTTCATCATAAGGACTGCAAAAAGCACCAGTCCGCAGTGGCTCACCGAAGAGTATGCATTGATATATTTAAGGTCTTTCTGCATGATCGCCCCGAATGCTCCGTACACGACAGAGATTGTTGTAAGAATAATGAATATCCATCCCAGTTCATTGGCTGCTTCGGGCATAAGGAACATGGCGATCCTGAAGCATCCGTAGCCGCCGAGTTTCATCAGCACTCCGGCATGAAGCATGGAAACAGCGGTAGGAGCGGAAGCATGACCGTCGGGCGACCATGTATGGAAAGGGAACAGCGCCCCCAGAACGCCAAAACCGACAAAGGTCAGCGGAAAGAAATACATCTGTGCATCCAGAGGAATATTAACTTTTGAGATCTGGATAATATCAAATGTCAGTTCGCCACCACCGGGAGCGGAGTTTGTATAAATACCCAGAATCCCCACCAGAAGTAAAGCAGAACCGGCCATAAGCATCAAAGTGAGTTTCATTGCGGAGTATTCTTTAGGACCGCTTCCCCAGACGCCGATGAGCAGGTACATCGGAATAACCGCCAGTTCGTAAAAGAGGAACATAGTGAACATGTCGAGCGAAATAAAGAACCCGAAAACACCGGTTGAAAGTAAAATAAGTGAAATAAAGAATTCCCTTGTAAGATCAACAACTTCCCACGATGCAAATATTCCGGCAAAAACAACAGTTGAAGTAAGAAGGATCATAGCGCAGGAAATACCGTCTACGCCGACAGTATAATGAATGTTGAGGCTTTCGAACCACATATAATCCTGCACAAACAGCATTTCAGCAGGGTTACCCATACTCCGTTCATGAAGGTACATGAACATAAGTATAACTGAAATTATCAGCTGAAAACTCATACCAACAGCGGCAGCCAGGCGGGCCTGTTTACTATTCCTGCAGATCATTATTGCAATGACCGTAAGGACAGGAATGACGACAAATAGGCTTAGAATATCCATTGATTGAAATAATTAACAATAACATTGAAATAAAGGAAGAAGAAAACAAGAACAACAGCGCCGGAAATAAAGACAAGTCCATATTGCTGCAACTGTCCCGACTGCAGTCCCCTTATCCGGTATGATGCAACGACCGTGATATTTCCTATCAGGTTCATTGTGCCATCAACCACGTGACGGTCGAACCATGCAACGGGTTTGGAGATCAGGTTAAAAATGATCTTCTTTGTGACAAAGAGGTACACTTCATCAATATAGAATTTATGGAATGCCCAGCGGTAGAAAAACCTGAACGCATTTGCAACTTTCTCAGGTAATAATGATTCTTTACGGTACATTACCATAGCGATCAGAATACCCACAACACCAACGATAATTGATGGTATAGCGACTATCCATTCAATTTCAGTTTCAAAAGGTATCGAGTCGGACGAAACGAATTCTGCAAAAGGAATATATCCTGCAAGTATAGATGCGATGGCCAGGAAGATCAAAGGAAATGTCATAGTAAAAGGTGCTTCGTGCGGCTTGTGATGATAATGCGGTTCCTTATTCCAGAATACGCGGAAGTATAGACGGAACATGTAGAATGCTGTCAATCCCGCTACGAAAAGCTGACAATAGAATATTACGGGGTTGTGATGGAATGCGGCGGTAAGGATTTCATCTTTGCTGAAGAATGCTGACAGGCCGGGTATTCCGGCAATAGTAAGACAGGCGATCAGGAATGTGATATGTGTTATCGGCAGGTGTTTCCGCAGGCCGCCCATTTCGTTCATGACATTTGTGTGTACGGCATGAATTATTGCTCCTGCACCGAGGAAGAGCAACGCTTTGAACATGGCGTGTGTGAAAAGGTGGAACATGGATGCCATAAAGCCGAGACCTTCTTCTCCGCCGTATCCCGACACGCCAAGTCCTACCATCATATAACCTATCTGCGACATGGTTGAATAAGCCAGTACACGTTTTATGTCGAGCTGGGTGCAGGCAATAATTGCGGCGAACAGGCTCGAGAAAGCCCCGACATAGGCCACAACCACCAGTCCTTCCGGAGCAGAAATTGAAAATATCGGGAAGAGGCGCGCTACCATATATACACCTGCCACTACCATGGTGGCAGCATGTATCAGCGCCGAGACCGGCGTAGGACCTTCCATGGCATCGGGGAGCCATATATGAAAAGGGAACATGGCTGATTTTCCGACGCCACCGACAAATACAAATATCAATGCCCATGTCATTGTCGACAATCCCAAAAATGCTATCCCGCTTCCCTGTGCAATTGCAGCGCCGTTGGGATCGGTAAGTGAAATAAAGTCGAATGTTTCGGTGGTTATTGAAAGGATCAGAATGCCGATAAGGAATCCCAGGTCGGCGAACCGGGTCACGATGAATGCTTTTTTGGAAGCTGCAACGGCAGATGGTTTCTTATAATAGAACCCGATAAGGAGGAAAGAAGAAACACCGACAAGTTCCCAGAAAATATACATCTGGAAAAGATTCGTTGCAAGTACCAGTCCCAACATAGAAAAGGTGAACAGAGAAAGGAATGAAAAAAAGCGTTCGTACCCTGTTTCGCCGTGCATATAACCTATACTGTAAATGTGTGTCATGAACGAAACTGTTGTAACCACAACTATCATCATAACTGAGATCGGGTCGAGCATTACGCCCATATCGATAAAAAGTTTGTCGGTGAACTGCAGCCATGTATAATGAGTGGCGATTATCTTGGGGAATACCCCATCAACTGGACCACCGACAAAAAAGTAATTGTACGCAGTATAGAGGCCCATAACAAAGAGAATTCCAAGACCTGCTGTTCCGATAATTCCTGACAAACGCGGTTTAAGATAATTCCCTAATAACCCGATGATAAGAAATGATGCAAGCGGGATAAGCAGGAAAAACATTGTATAATCGTAATCAATCATATCGCTTCGTGTAAGGCTTTAATACTTCATTTCGTTTACATTTTCCACATTGATAGTGGTGAACTTCCTGTAGATATTTATTATGATGGCAATAGCAACTGCCGCTTCGGATGCCGCCACTGCGATTATAAAAAGTGTAAAAAAATGCCCCTGCAACTGGTCGGGATACAGATAGCGGTTAAAGGCCAGAAAGTTTATATTTACCGAGTTCAGGATCAATTCCACCGACATCAGAATGGTT
>CAZEWB010000347.1:0-904 GCA_964515655.1 uncultured Bacteroidales bacterium | reverse complement strand
TGTGTTGGGTGTGTTTGGTTGGGGTGTTCTTTGTCGGTGTATTTGGCATTCTCACCCGCCGCAACCTGATAACCATTACGAGTTCAGGATCAATTCCACCGACATCAGAATGGTTATCAGGTTGCGGCGGGTGAGAAAGCCAAATACACCGACAAAGAACATCAGTGTACTTACAACGAGATAATAGGAAAGAGGTATTGATTCCATATTATTTACTTTTTTCTTTTTTAGCTATAACAATAGCTGCAATCATTGCAGCAAGCAAAAGCACAGATATTACTTCAAACGGAAGAACGAATCCGTCATGGTCGTACGACAGAAGGCTTTTCCCTATGACCCTCATATCAAGTTCATCGGCAATATAATTGTTTGCCTTAAAAGTGTGGTTAAGGATAGTGGTAATGCACAAGGTTGCTCCGGCGAGAGCAGCAATTGCAGAGAATATGGTCTTCTTCCATTCAATGGGTTCGAACTTCTGACTGATATGGCTGGTAAGCAGAATAGAGAATATGATAAGGACGACTATACCGCCGGCGTATAAAGTAAGCTGAACGGCTGCTATGAACTGGTAGTGAAGCATAAAATACAAGCCGGAAGTAGCCACAAGAACAAAGAGCAGGTAGGTGGCGGCTCTCAGAATTCTTCTGCTGGTAACTGTCAGAACCGAAAAGACCAGAATTACAGCCGACAGGATAATAAACATTACCTGATATTTTGTTATCTCCATCATTCGACTCCTTTCATTAAGGTTGAACCTTCTTTGTTAAGTACTTTGTTAAGTTTCCGCCTGTCGAAAACGGCATGTTCAAAGTCCTGTCCGAATGCGAGTGCTTTTGACGGGCATGTCTTGACACACAAAGCGCAGAATGTACACATGCCCATGCGATATATGTGCTTGTCGATG
>CAZEWB010000346.1:0-4714 GCA_964515655.1 uncultured Bacteroidales bacterium | reverse complement strand
AGGCTGCAGGTGTAAAGATAGTAATGTCAAAGCCGAGCAGTACTAATTACCTGTAAACTTTCTTTAAATAAATAATTTTTATATGCATTTCTTGCTTTCTTTCTGATATATGTCAAAACGTTCTTAAACTTATTTAAGATTTTTTGGTGACTTTAGCACTGGTGTCTACCTCTTCCCATTCCGAACAGAGAAGTCAAGCCCAGTAGCGCAGATGGTACTGCTTTTTTGTGGGAGAGTATGTCGTTGCCGAATTTTATAAACCCCGCTTATCCCGATAGCCATCGGGAGCGGGGTTTTTTATTTGTTGTGGATGGTTAATGTTTTACTATGTAAAAATCATATATTTGCAGGAGTAAAATTATTTCTATGAGAATATACGGTAAATTGATAATATTCTTTGTCTTACTCAATATTAAAGCTTCTGCATTTAACGATAATGACACACAATCCGGAACAGATACTGCTCATGTTAATTATTTCTATGACAATGATTTTGGCAAATTTTCAGATTTGCATGAATTTAGTAACTCTTTAGATGGTTTTCAGAGACGCAACCGGGTATATAACAATTGTTTGTTCCCTGCAACCTTTTCAAATCCGGGTCTTCCATTTAAAAATATGATTTTTTTCCCAACAGATGATAACCTTGGTATTGACATAGGAAACAACTCTTTAAGCCGGTATTTATATACATCCGGTGAAACCAGATATTATAAAAATACTTTCCCTTTTTCTTATCTTTTCTATACTAATGGGTCAAAGAAAGAGCAGATATTCAATGTCATACATAGCCAAACACTAAAAAAAAGATTAAATATCGGGGTTGATTATCAGATAATACACTCTCCGGGGACATATTCAAGGCAAAAGTCGGACAACTCTAACCTGATTCTTACTTCTTATTACTGGACAAAAAATAAAAGATATGCTTTTATCGCCAATTATATACATAATAAAACAAATGTCCAGGAAAACGGAGGAATACTAAATGACACTCTTTTTGAAAATGATAAAGAATTTACTGACAGGATATTAGTAGATATCAATTTAAGTGGAGCTTCAAATATGCTAAAGGTATCTGATTTGTATTTTAAGCAGTATTTTAACCTGAACAGGAATAGAAAATCAGATACAGCGGCAGGGGTATTTATTAACCTCGGTTCATTATCTCATACATTCAGCATGTCCAAGAAAAGGATGTATTATGAAGACACTTATCCTAATTCCGGTTTTTACCCTATGATTTATTATCCCGACTCTGTAAGAACCCTTGATTCTATATGTTACAGGAGAATTGACAACACTTTTGAATGGTCGTCTTCACGATTTGGTGATACGGGCAGGGTTGTTGAATTAAATGTTGGCGTAAGACACAGCTATGCCGAATATTTTAACTATTATATAGGAACAAAGTATTTTCATGAGCTGATACCATTGGCAAGGCTTTCCGTTAATCTTAAAAAGGATATTTATGTTGATATTACAGGGGAATATGCAAAATGGGACTATAATGACGGGGATTACGAAATTAAAGGAAAAATAAGAAAAATATTTTCTAAGGCAGGGAATGAAAACCATGAACTGAACATAGGAGTGTCTTATTCGGACAAAAAACCTGATTATCTCTATAATCACTACAATTCAAACCATTTTATGTGGGATTATGATTTTCTTAACAGCACGGTTTTATGCGGAAATTTTGATTATTCATACAGAGGCTGGAATATAGGCGGGAATTATTATAATATTGATAATTTCCTGTATTACGACTTTTTTGCCCGCCCCAAGCAGCTGACCACTACATTGGAATATATAAACGTGTATCTGAACAAGTGCCTTAGGTATAAAAATTTGGGCTTTGATAATAAACTTGTATATCAGAAGGTTTTTAATGTAAATGTCCTGAGAGTGCCTGAATTCATGAGCATAAGCTCCGTTTATTATCATTTTTTTGCGTTCAGCAAAGCATTGGAACTGCAGACAGGTTTTGATGTTTTATACAATACTGCATATTATGCTGATGCATATATGCCTGCGACAAGGCAGTTTTATTTACAGAATGACAAAAAAACAGGAGACTATCCGTATTTTGACTACTTCATTAATGCAAAGATTAAACGGGCAAGGTTTTTTGTTAAAGTGCAGCATTTAAACTCAGGGTTATCAGGTTACAGGTATTATACTGTTCCCGGGTACCCCATGCAGGACAGGATGCTGAAACTTGGCATTTCGTGGACGTTTTATGATTGATTTTATTTCCGTAGTTTGGGAACTACGGTTTATTTAGTGCGAAGTTGCAAACTTCGCACAACGAAAAAATGATTTATTTTGAAACAGAATAATTAATAAACTATAATATTATGAAAAATATGAGAATAAATATTTATGTTTTAGCCTGCCTGACAATGATAAGTGCATTTACAGGCTGCTGCCAGAAAAATGAAAAGGGCTATGGAAATTACAATGCTGATAAGTATTTCCCCGATACTTCGGATATGTTTAAAGTTCAGTACACCCAGGCTGACAAGCCTTATGTGAAGATGGGGCCTGCACTTTACTGTCCGCACAGCAGGGTGGAGTCATACCTTGACGGCAATCTTTACCATTACCAGATCATGGGGGATTCTACAGCACTGGAATTCATCCCTGTGTTTTCAAATACAAAATCTTATATTTATTGCGATTCAAAATATAAACTGCTTGAAACATTTGATAATATTACATTTGAGAACAGGCTGTGTTATACGGCAGTATCATACAGGGATAAATCAGTACCCCTTGAGATAAGCCAGAAGACATATTTTCTGAATAATGAAAATATAATCCTGAGAAAATTCACTTTCAGGAATAATTCTTCTTCTGCCGTTAAGTTTTCTTTTATTGAAAATCCCTGTTTTACCTTGGGGGACCAGTATTATACCGTTTACAGTCCATATATCTCAAACCTGAATTTTTACAGGAATGCTAAAACTATGGATTTGAAAGGGTATAACGGATTTAATGTCACCAACACACTGAACGGCAAGTATAAGGGCTGTGTGCTCATGGGGAACACAAATCCGCTGCTGGTATGGACCCGTCTTGATGACTTCCAGAATTATATCAGCAATAACATTGAATTTAAGAATGAGCAGACCATAGGTAAAGCCTGTGAAGAGTCTGTTGCAATACTTAAGCCCGACATAGAACTTGAGCCTGACAAGACAAAAGATATTGTTGTGATATATACCGCGGGTTTCCGTAGTCAAAACCTTAATGACAGTATTTTGAAGTATGTTAATATCATTTCAGGAAAATTTGTTCAGGGCTATGAGAATAAACTGCAGGATCAGTATAAGTCGTATTTTACCTGTAAAACAGACAATACAAGGGTGGATGCACTTATTGCAGTTTGCAGTAAGATAGTTCAGAATGCTGCGTTTGAACTTCAGAACGGCAAATTGTTCACCCTGCCAGGACATATGTATCCGCGCTTTTATTCGCGTGATTCATACTGGCATATCATGGCACTGCTTTCGCTAAAGCAATACGATACAGCAAAGAAGTTGATAGAATATCTGTACTCATACCAATACAGCGACGGCTCATTCCCCACAAGGATTGACCTGACTGGTAATGCACAGCTTCACACTGATGAGCCTGATATTGACAGCCCCATGCTTGCTGGCCTCAGCCTAATAGGATATGTCAAAAGCACCAATGATATGACTTCCTGGAATAAATATAAGGGTAGTATCGTACGCCTGCTGGAATTCTGCGAAAAGCGCGATACTGACAAGGACGGTTTCCTTGAACAAAAGGGAAATCAGGACTGGTCTGATGTTGGTAACAGGGATGGCAAGGTGGCATACTGCCAGGCTATATATCATCATTTTTTAAAGGAATGTGCTGCCATATTTGAGAAGGATAACCCTGAAATAGCAGGAAAATGCCTGTCGAAAAGCAAAATTATGGAAGATAAATTTGAAAACATGTTCTGGGATAAGGAAAAGGGGATATATTACGACC
Source organism: uncultured Bacteroidales bacterium (assembly GCA_964515655.1). Classification (GTDB taxonomy): domain Bacteria; phylum Bacteroidota; class Bacteroidia; order Bacteroidales; family GWA2-32-17. The sequence continues at coordinate 706 of CAZEWB010000346.1, read as the reverse complement.
ATATCGCAGCTGACGGCACTCCATGTTCAGTTGTATCGCAGGATGTATGCCTCGCTTTTGTGTGGGGACTTGCGAAAAACAAAGAACATATACAGAAATACCTGTCTGTGCTGAAAAGCAAGTGCTGGACACCAATAGGTATTGCAACAAGGGAACCTAAGGTAGAGAAAAATTACGACCCGGCAGGATTTTATGCCAACGGCGGCTCGTGGCTGTGGGAATCATCGTTTGAGGCTCTTGCAAGGATGAAGCAGGGGGATATGGATGGCGCAAAGCAGATGCTGCTTAAATTTCAGGACTATTATTTCGGCAATAACCCATATCATGAATTCTATTTTGACTGTCTGGAATGGTATAATCCTTATAACGGAAATAACTGCGATTATTATTACAAATGTTCAAGGCAGTTTACAACAGGGCCTTCTGCTTTAATATGGGCTGTAAATGAAGGGATTGGTAAAAAGTAACCGGTAACTTATACGTTTTTTACAGGTAATAATTTGAATTAGTAACCTGAGTATTGAAGAAAAATAAAATAGTCATTCTTTTTACTTATAGTCCGAAAGTTATTTTACTTTTCTTTGCCTTGACACAAAGAAAAGTAACAAAAGAAAAGTCAAGACTCTTTGAAAAATTTTTGTTTTCTACAGGTCGTTTCACCCCCGCAATCCAAACTTGCAACGACCCAACCAAACACACCCAACAC
>CAZEWB010000345.1:0-4731 GCA_964515655.1 uncultured Bacteroidales bacterium | reverse complement strand
TAAAATTGCAGGTCACACAGATAATCAGGGCAGCGAAGAGCATAATATTACTTTATCGGAAAACAGAGCAGAAGTTGTGATGAAATATCTTCTTGATAAAGGAATTGCTCAGACAAGGATGACAACTGAAGGTTTTGGGTTATCACGGCCTGTTGCAGACAATACCACTCCCGAAGGCAGGGCGCTTAACAGAAGAACTGAAATAGTTATTACAGGTTTAAAATGAAATATATTTTAACAGGGCTGATCTGTATGTTTTTTTCCGGACTGATGTCGCAGGAAGAAGATACTTCAGATGTTCACGTTGATGGAACTGACATGCAGGAAAGACTTGCGCCGGCGGATAGTGACACAACAGTAACTCTTTCATTTGAACTTGTAATGGCGGCATGGAACGGAGATTCGGCATATACAATCCGTCTGCTTAAAGAAGGTGCAGATGTCAACTCTGTTTCGTACGAAGGGATCTCGGCTTTGATGTATGCAGCGCAGAACGGTCACCTTTCTGTTGTTAAAATTCTTGCTGCAAACGGTGCGGATATGGATTACAAATATCCCGGAGTGAAACCTGCCCTTATAATGGCTGTTTTACAGAATCATTTTCCTGTTGTCCGCTACCTTCTTCATAAGGGAGCAAATATCAATATATCTGATGACGGAGGAAACACAGCCCTATTATATTCTTCGATGTATGGCAATCTGGCAATGACCAGGCTACTTCTTGCAAACAAGGCTGATCCGAACATGAAAAATTTAAATGGCGAATCACCTTTATGGCTTGCATCGTACAGCGGATATCAGATGATCGTTTATGAACTTTTGATTTCGGATGCAGATATTAATGCAGCAAATACCACAGGATATACTTCTCTAATGATCTCAGCAATGTATAATGATACTTCAACTCTGGCATATCTGCTTAAGAACAAGGCTGATATTTTGAAGACAAATGTATACGGGCATACGGCAAAAGACATAGCAGTCATTCATTCAGAATGGGAGGCATTTAAGATACTAAGTGCGTACAGTAAACCTGAAAAGGCTGAGGTGAGAATGTTCTGCAAGTCCGCTGTCTCTAACGGGAATTATGACCTGCTGGATTCTGTTAAAACTATTTCCAAAGCCGTATATTTATTACCCTATATCGGTTCCATGACAATAGGCTACGGTTTTGATGCAGCAATGAATGACATGATGTATTCACCATTTCTTGTCTGGCACGAAAAAAGATATCGTACTGCAATTCGCATGGGATGGTCTGCCAGATACTGGAGAAACAGGGTGGAATTCGAAACCGGTAAAGGCGTATTTCAGTTATGGGAAAGGAGGAATGACTTTTATGCAGGGATCGAAAAGAAAATAAGAGTATCAAAGGACAAGAGTATAAACCATTCCTGTCATTTTGGAGGAGTTCAGGCAAATTACAGCATAATCAGATACAGGGGGGTAAGTAAAAGTCCATCCCCTGAACTTACATTTTCTCCGTACATCGGTTATGCCCGTACCGGTAAATACGGAGGCTACGGACTGCGTTACATATATTATCCCACGGGAGATTCCGGCTTATCTCCCCACAGGATCGGGTTCTATTTCACAATAACGTTGTATAACAGATCTAACGATAAATATCTTGTAAAATGTTCAACCTGCTATTAAAATTCTGCATAATGTTCCTTTTCCCGTTTTTGCTCGTGTCGTGCGGCGATTACGGTACTATAGATTGTGAAGATCCCGATTACAGCGCCTGCATAGGAATTGAACCCGACAGTTTTGATGTCGAGATCCTGCTCACGCAGATAAACGACAGCGAAAAGATACCATTTATTCTCTATCAGGGCCAATATGATATTTTCGGAAATGAGCCTGCAGTGTATTTACAGGACACGGCAACAAGTGCATTGTATGTTGTAAGACTTCCTTTCGACCGGGATTATTCTGTTAAAGCCGAATACAAACGGCCCTCAGGATCTGTATTTGCAATTGATGGTGTTTATTTGTCAAAAAAGGATAAGAAAGTCTGTGATACTGTATGCTGGGAAATAGAAGGTAAAGTAATTGACGTAAGGCTGAAAGATATAGGGCGCCTCTAAAAACTTAAAATTTCTTCGTTCGGCTTCGTGCTGAAATTCCTTACTTCGCTTTGCTCAGCACAGGCATGTACGCTCAGTACACTGCGGATTTCAACACTTTGCCTGCCTCGAACTTTTTTGTTTTTAGAGCCGCCCAGGGAGGGTTATTAGAGGTAACAAACAGAATGACCAACCCAGCCTAAGGTTGATATTACATTATAACTTTTTGAAAAATGAAAGTGATCTTAGAAAGACCAACCCAGGCCGAGAGAGGGGCCGTATACCCAGATACGTTTGGTTTCGAGGTTATGAACCGGATCTATCTCTCTTTCCATAGTAAGGAAACAAGTGACCCTGAAAAAGAATCCTCCCTTAGGGTTATGATGTCTGAATCCTGTTGAAAAAGTAGGGTTTATTTTATTATTGGTAAGATCATAAAATGCTCCGGCAGAGAGTTCATAGTGATTCTTGTTACCTATAAGAAGGTTTGCATACAACGGGATCTGATCGCGGTCAAAGCCTTCATACATCTTTACTTTTTCATAACCTACCCGCAATGTAAAAGCTGTCATATCCGAAGTCTGAGTAATAAGGTCATAATTTAAAGAGTATTTTTGTCCTTTATAATAACCATAAATAAAAGTTGCCTCAAGAAAAAATGTATTAAACCCGAAACGCTGTTTTCTGAATCCTGGCCTTGGTTTAAATGGTTCGAATACTACAGGAATACTATTATTATTTTTCTTTATAATATTTGGTGCAGAAGCGAATAGTTCAGAGAATATAAGAAACGGAATAATAATTAAGAAATACTTCATGTCAATTTTAATGCACGTAAAAATACTCAAAAAATCGAAATGATAAAAATATTAAAACAATATTTAAAAAAAAAGAGGGCTGAGCCCTCTTTTCAGAATGTTACCAAAAACTATTTTTTCCTTTTGGGAATTTTGTTAAGTGAATTTGTTTCTCCGAAGAGTTCAACAGATTTTTTATTATATGCCTGAGCAGCTTCTTCGGCTGATTCGAAAGAGCCAAGGGGAATTGCTTTACGGTTAACATAGATGTAGGAATAATATTTACGTCCTTGTTTAACTACGCCGCGGTATCCTGTGCTGTTCTTTATCTTTTTTGTGTTGCGTACGAGGTTCGAAAATGTGCTCCATTCAAGATTGCCGATCTGACAATCGGAAGGATTTGAATTTACGAAACGAACAAACCAGCGGCCTTTGCCTTTTGGTTTTTCGATAAATTTTTCTGCAACGAGTTTGTGGAGATAAATTGTTTCGTTACGGTACGAACCGTCTTTCTGTCTCCAGTTCTTCTGAAAGAAAACATATCCGCTGGAATGTTCACGAAGATTATCCCAGAATTTAATTTCTTTCAGATATGGGCTTTTGTTCAATGCTTCATAGACCTTGCTATCAAGCATAGCACTCTTTGAAGAGTTCTTTAATGATACTTTTACTGACATTGTTATCGGGGTTAAAGGTTTCCGCTACAAATTTACGAAACATTTAATTAATGTCAAGTTTTTTTTTTTTCAATTTAATAAATTGTAATATATAGATAATTAATACGTTAGGCGATTGTCGAAATAATGTTGAATCAACGATTACATAAAAATACGTCAAAGGAAAAGCAGATTTTGGTCACTTAAAACAGTTTTTCCGTCAAAACGGTATGCTGTAAGGTAACCTCCTTTCGATCCGCCGAAATCAAGACAGCAGAATTTGCTGTTTGTGAGGCAGGGCATGGATTTTAACCAGTAGTGTCCAAAAAAGACAGGATTTTTTGATTCTTTTGTAAAATATGTATCAGGAACCAAATGCTTGTGGAATTCTGATTTTTTTCCTGACAATACTACATCATTGTATAAATGTCCGGAGTGAGTATCCCACCATCTGTACCTTACCATTTGACTCCTTAAGGGGTTCTCAGGATCAGGCAATGCAATTCTTCTTCCGAAAATGATATTGAAGAGTATGCTTCGTACATAATTGGTCTCATCATTGAATATTTTCTCTGTCCTGTCTGCTGTTATCGGCTTGTCAGAGGATTCATCCAGCATCTGTGAATAATCATCATTCCAATATGCGTGTACTGCTGTGAAATATTCTGTACTGATATATACCGGCATGCTTCCTATCCATTCCATGATTTCAGTAAAATGATGACTGTTTCTTATTTCTTTCAAAAACGGAAGGTATATTTCGAAATTCTTTGGGATCTGCTTGTCCTCGAAGAAACGCGGGTTTGATCTCCAGTACCTGAAAAGTGTAAATTCATGATTCCCGCATATACATGTTGCCAGTTCCTGCCTGCAGAGTGAACGGATAAGTTCGATGACCTTTAAATTATCATTTCCGATGTTCAGAATATCACCAAGAAAGCAGAGCTTCCTGTCTTCGGGATGTGTGAACAAGCCTTTGTTGTCCTTGTACCCAAGTTGAGTCAGCAGACTGGAAAGCTTATTGTAACCGGCATGAACATCACCTATGAAGTCGGTATTAATTGGTAGTGATGTATGCATCGGGAATTATTATTGGTTCTTTATATTAAGTGTGTGGACAAATGTAAATAAAACGTTCAATAGTTCTCATTCCGTCGAATTACGAATTTTCTACGAATATACGAATTACGAATAGGTACTACTGTTTTC
>CAZEWB010000344.1:0-4735 GCA_964515655.1 uncultured Bacteroidales bacterium | reverse complement strand
TGTGTTGGGTGTGTTTGGGTGGTGGTTTTAATGTTCCCAATGCCCGCCTTACCATTAAAGGAAACAGCGCTTCAACAGGTTTGGAGCCTTTGTTTGAAATTAAAAACAGGGCAGGTCAGACAGTTTTTATTGTTTACGAGGACAGCGTCAGGATTTTTATTGATGATGATCCTGCAAAAACAAATAAAGGAGCATTTGCAGTAAGCGGACGTAATACGTCAAAAGCATTTACCAATAACTTTTTCTGGGTGACCCCAGATAGTTCAAGGGTTTATACCGGTGATGCAGATAAGGGTTTTGGAGTAAAGAATATTAACGGTACTGCAAAAGAAAGTTATATGCAGCTTTCTCCGAAGAATTACCTGATAGGACAGTTTGCAGGAACCTCAATTACTACCGGTCTCTATAATTCGGTGTTCGGATATCGTGCTGCAGGAAATATGACATCCGGAAATAACAATACAGTTTTGGGTTATAAAGCAGGGTATTCAATTACTACAGGGTATTCAAATGTTATCCTTGGTAAAAACTCCGGGTATGGTCTTACTGCGGGATACTGGAACGTGATCATTGGTGATTCCAGCGGATATGCTAATGTTGGCGCAGCAAATGTTATGATAGGTTATGAATCTGGTGTTAATCATATTGGAAGCAATGCAACATTTATTGGTACCGGATCCGGGTTGTCGAATACTAACGGCGACATGAATACTTTTATAGGAAATTCAGCCGGAGCATTTAATACAACAGGTAGTGAGAATACTTATGTGGGAACTATGTCCGGTGTCGTTAATGGTACAGGGAATGGCAATACAATAGTCGGGTACAATTCCGGTATGGCAGGTGATTATCTGACTCATAATTATTCCATGAATACCTTTTTCGGCGCTAACATTGCCCGGAATATTGATGCAAATGCAAACAAAAATACTATTGTTGGTTATTCAGCCGGATACAATTTATGGAATGGCACCGGTAATGTCTTTATTGGTCACAGAGCAGGATTTGCTGAACTTGGCTCCAATAAACTTTATATTGCCAACGGTTCTTCTTCAGATAGTACTTTACTGTATGGTGAGTTCAGTAATAAAATACTTAAAACACCTGCAAAAGTCGGTATCAATATTCCTGGAAGTCCCCTCTATTATCTTCATGCAGTTGACGCTACAACCGGAAGTGACGATCCCGCAATATACGGAGAACATAATGTTACAGATGGATGGGGAGTTGGTATTCAGGGAAGAGGAGGTTATAAGGGAGTAATGGGGACAGTTAATACAAATACAACTTTTGCAGTGTATGGCGGGGAGTTTACAGGAACAAATTCAGGATCCGGAACATCCTATGGTATTTATGCAACCGCAACTTCTTCCGGTACTGCTTATGCCGGGTATTTCCAGGGAAATGTTCATGTTAACGGAACTCTTTCGAAATCCGGCGGTACTTTCAGAATTGACCATCCGCTGGACCCGGAAAACAAATACCTGAACCATGCTTTTGTCGAAAGCCCTGATATGAAAAACATATATGACGGAACAGTTACCATTGATGATAATGGTGAAGCTGTTGTTACACTTCCTGATTATTTCAGCACATTGAACACAGATTTCCGGTATCAGCTGACTTCAATCGGACAGCCTGCAGATCTTTATATAAAGTCAAAACTTAACAATAACAAATTTGTTATTGCCGGTGGTGTACCGGGTATGGAAGTCTCCTGGCAGATAACCGGTGTGCGTAATGACCCATGGGCAAAAGCGCATCCTGTTGATGTTGAGGAAATGAAAAAAGCTGAAGAAAAAGGCAAATACCTGAATCCTGAGCTTTATGATAAGGGTATAGATAAATCTCTTTATAAATCTACCAGGAAATAGGTATTTTAATATCTTTGCATAATCAAATCACTTTTAATATGAAAAAAATTGCTGTATTATTTGCATTTGGTTTAATAACTTTTTGCACCTGGGCGCAGGCCCCTGAAACTTTCAGTTATCAGGCTGTAGTACGGGACGCGTTGGGAAATGTTGTTGTTACTCAACCTGTATCATTTCAAATAAGCATAATTTCGGGTTCAGCCCTTGGAACGGTTGAGTATGTAGAGACACATGCTGTAACTACCAATGTATTCGGACTTGTGACTATGCCTGTTGGAACCGGAACTGTTGTAAGCGGAGATTTTACATTGATAGACTGGGGAACAAACCTGTATTTCATGAAAGTAGAGGTTGATATTACCGGTGGTTCAATCTATACGGATATGGGCACTGTTCAGTTGCTGAGTGTTCCGTATGCATTGTATGCCAAAAATGCAGCGAATGTCTTCAGCGGTAATTACAGCGATCTTACCGGCGCTCCTGATTTCACAAACTGGGATCAGGATTCCACCAATGACTTCAGCGGAGATTACAACAATCTGACAAACCAGCCTGACTTCACAAACTGGGATCAGAATTCAAGCGACGATTTTACAGGAAACTATTATGATCTGGCCAACATACCATTTCTTAACGGTGATGTAACCGGTCAGGTTGAATCCAATACCGTTGCAAAGATTCAGAACAGAGATATTTCAACCAATATCCCTGCAAACGGACAGGTGCTGAAATGGAACAATGTATCTCAAAAATGGGAACCATCGGAGGACCAGCTTGGCGCTGCAGGTACAACTGATGGAGTTGTTACGGGTGCAACGTTCTCAGGAACAACGACCAAAACTTTGACGCTTATCCGTTCAAATGGACTTGGCGATATTACTGCGGTTTTTACCGACCTTGTTGATGATGCCGATGCCGACCCGGCAAATGAAATACAGAATCTGTCGCTGATCGGTAATAGTCTTACTATATCAGGTGGAAATACTGTTACGCTGCCTGCAAACAATTATACTGCAGGATCGGGGATCGATATATCCAGTAATCAGATCTCAAATACTTCTCCTGACCAGGTAGTGAATATTTCCGGAACAGGTCAGACTACAGTTACAGGTACTTATCCCAATTTTACCATAAACAGTACAAGCAATGAATATACAGCAGGTGCCGGTATAGATATTATAAGCAATGAAATAATAAATACAGCGCTCGACCAGGTAGTTGATCTCAGCGGTGGTACAGGTATTGCGGTATCCGGAACATATCCAAGTTATACTGTTACCAATACACAGCCCGGCCAGACGGTGACCATTACCGGCAGTGGTGCTACTAACGTATCGGGGGTGTACCCTAATTTCACTATCAGCAGTACCGATAATAATACTGAGTATACTGCAGGAAGCGGGATTGACATCCAGAGCAATCAGATAATAAACACAATGCCCGACCAGGAAGTAACTGTAAGCGGAGGTTCCGGAATAGCGATTACCGGTAGTTATCCTGATTATACAGTTTCCAATGCACTACCTGATCAACTGGTAAATATTACCGGAAATGGTGCAACAACAGTATCCGGGACATATCCGAATTTCACAATAAACAGTACTGACAATAACACTACATATACTGCCGGAAGTGGAATTGATATTCAGGGGAATCAAATCATTAACATTGCTCCCAACCAAACCGTTACTATAACGGGAGGCGGAGCTACTACCGTGTCCGGAGCATACCCCAATTATACGATTTCCAGTACTGACAATAACACCACATATTCTGCCGGAACAGGAATGGATCTGTCCGGAACAACTTTTAATGCTCAAACGACAAATGCATTGTGGAATGCAAACCAGTTGCAGGGTACAAATATTTCGACCGGTGTCCCTGCAAACGGGCAGGTTCTTAAGTATGACGGAACGAACTGGACTCCTGCTGCCGATAATTCTGCAACGTATTCTGCCGGTTCGGGTATCGATATCGCCGGGACAACGATCTCCAATGCAGCCCCCGACCAGACAGTTGTCATTACAGGAGGAGGCGCCACATCTGTATCTGGCTCTTATCCCAATTTTACGATCACAAGTACTGATAATAATACATCCTACAGCGCTGGTTCAGGAATCTCCATTGTTGGGACAACTATAAACAACACAGATCCCGACCAGACGGTGATTCTTAATGACGGCGGAGCAACGACAATAAGCGGTACTTATCCCAGTTTCACAATCAGCAGTACCGACAATAATACAATTTACGATGCAGGAACAGGTATGACATTAAGCGGTACAACATTCAATGCTCAGACAACAAATGCACTATGGAATGCCAATCAATTGCAGGGAGTAGTTGTTAACACAACTGCACCTTCAAACGGACAGGTATTAAAATACAACGGAACCGATTGGATTCCTGCAACAGATGATAATACTACATATTCGGCAGGCTCCGGCCTTGGTCTTGCCGGTACAACATTCTCACATGATGCACACAGCGGTGATGTAACCGGAACAACCGCATTAACCGTAACGGGTATCCAGGGCCGTCAGATAACAAGCAATATGCCGTCAAATAACCAGATCCTGAAATGGAATACCACCAACGGCCGCTGGGAACTTGGCGAAGATGAGCTGGGAGCAGCCGGTACTAACGACGGTGTGGTAACCAGCATAGGTGTGACAGGCACCTCAACAAAGACAATTACACTGACCCGTTCGCAGAGCCTGCCTGATCTTACAGCCACTTTCACCGATGATGGTTCTGTGTATACGGCAGGTAGCGGTATTAGTATTGCTTCAAACGTAATTACAAATGCTGCTCCCGATCTGACTGTTTACATTACAGGCAGCGGCGCTGCAACGTTTACA
>CAZEWB010000343.1:0-4745 GCA_964515655.1 uncultured Bacteroidales bacterium | reverse complement strand
ACTTCGACACGACCTTAAAACATCAACTATATTATTTCAGACAATCGGGTCGGCTCAGTATGACTGTTTTTTGTTGTGCGTTGCCCCAATCCCCTCTCCCGTCATGCTGAACTCGTTTCAGCATCTCTCACAACCCATGCCCAAATGTCAGAACATGAGAGATTCCGGAACAAGTCCGGAATGACGGGAGGGGGGCGGGGGGAGTGGTGGTTTAGTTTCTTGCAGGTGATTACCATTCCCTAGCAGACCCCAGGATTCGCCTTCACGCTTGCCATCGGAGAACCATGAGGTTGCCGGAGCGCGCTAATAATCTATACTTGGAACGGGATGAATTCTTATTTTTTTTAATAGTCGGCAGTCTCCAGTCAACAGTCAGCAAAACTGCCAATTGCCGACTGGAGACTGCCGACTATAAAATGTACGGTTTTATCCCGTTTGTAGTATAATATATGTATTATTCCCAAAAACTTATTTAATTTTAGGGCGTGAAAAAGTTTACCGTATTTATCATTCTTTTCTTCTTAGCATACTTTACTATAAGCGCAGGTGAGTTAAGAATTGAAAAAGTACAATGCGGTAAAGGAATAAAGACTGATTGTGTCAGGGCTACCGTTAACGAAACGGCTGCAGAACCACTGAAAATAAAAGTTCTCGATGACAACTCTCCTGTAAAGGGTATTCAGGTAAATGCCATTGTAGTGAACTCTCCTGAAAGCGAAAACCCGTTCAGGTTCTTAAATGAGGTCGCAATTACAAATGAAAAAGGCATTGCTGAGTTTTATTATAATCCGGGTGATGAAAGCGGTGATTGTCTTGTTTCTGTTTATGTAAACGAAAAAGAGTCGGGCAGCCCTGTTATCTGTTCGTATAATATTGAGGTTTTCAGCGATACCTGGGTATGGAAAGTTGTGTTTGGCCTTCTGGGCGGACTTGCTTTGTTCCTTACCGGTATCAACATGATGAGCGAGGGGTTGCGGAAGTCTTTGGGGAACAGATTGCAGAACATCCTTACAAATTCCACCGGAAACCGTTTAAAAGGACTTTCAACAGGAGTAATTCTCTCAACTGTCACTCAGAGCAGCAGCGCAGTCTCTGTAATGCTAATCAGTTTTGTCGACTCCAACCTTGTAAAGTTCAGCCGTACAATGGCAGTCACGATGGGCGCTGCACTGGGTACAACCATTACCATACAGTTGATCGCTTTCGGAGTGACCGATTTTGCCCTGGTTTTGGTAGGTTTTGGTTTCATCCTTGAATTTCTGTGGAGAAAAACGCTGATAAAAAATATAGGTCATTCAATACTCGGAACAGGTTTGCTTTTTCTGGGGATGTACATCATGAGCGAAAGCATTGTGCCTCTAAAGACCTATGAACCGTTTTACGATGCATTGCTTACAATGGAAAATCCTCTTGCCGGTGTTCTGGCAGGTTGTATTTTCACTGCGGTCACTCAAAGTAGCAGCATGTTCATCGGTATTGTTGTGATACTCGGAGGACATGGACTTTTATCACTCGAAGCGGCAATTCCCATGCTGCTTGGCTCTAACCTCGGAACTTCTGTTACTGCTCTTATCGCTTCGGTCGGACGTTCCACAGATGCAAAAAAAGTTGCAGTCTCACATACTTTATATCGCATTGCAGGGATACTTTTTGTAATTGCGTGGATAGGTCCTTTTGCTGATATGGTAAGGGCTGTGTCAATATCCGAAACAGTGTATTCTCCTGAGATAGCATTACCACGACAGATAGCAAATTCGCATACGCTTTTTTATCTGATGTTCACTATTGTCGCTCTGCCGTTTTCGCATCTGTTTGTAAAACTGACGCATCTTATACTGAGGGGCAGGGAGGAGCCTGAGTATGCCCGCATGGAAGCAAGATATCTGGATAAAAGCCTGTACGATTCTCCTTCTATGGCGCTTAACCTGTCGCGCAGGGAAACAGCCCGAATGATACATTTTGTGCAGGACATGCTTAATGATATCATGCTGCCATTCCTAACAGAAGAAAGGAATGTGCTGACAAATATCCGCAAACTTGAGGACGTGATAAACTTTTTGCAGAAAGAGATTCAGGATTATACGATATGTCTGATCTCAAATCTTAATGACGGGCGCATAATACGCGAAGGATATAAAATAATTTCAGTTTCGAAAGAGTGTGAGCAGATAGCGGATATAATCTCTACAAACCTTCTGCCCCGTGCCGAAAAATGGGTTGACGAAACTGTCGATTTCTCCAATGAAGGCAAAAAGGAGATAATACTTTTCCAGAACGAAAGCCAGCAGATACTTAACGACGTGCTTCATTCATTTGAGGCTAATGATAAGATATCGGCGCATAAGGCAAAAAAGAGTTACAGGCTTATCATGAAAAAAGCACTTGAATTCGAAAAGTCGCATTATCAGAGGCTGCTGGAACAAAATCCGCTATCGCTAAAAAGCAGCGAGATCCATATTGAACTCATCGGGATGCTTAACGCTGTGGCGCGTCACGCTAGCAACATGGCAAAGATAATTGAGGACAAGCAAAGTGAGGAGGAGGAAGCATATTGATGGCTTTTAGCCATTGGCTTTTGGCCATTAGCCTGCTTATACCATGAATGGCCAACGGCTATACATGAAGCGGTGTAAATTGTCGCATTTTTGTAAATGGTTTATGGGTTGGGCGGCTGGTTTGGTTGAAGGTCACTGGTCCGTTGTTAAAAACTTTTAAACGATAGCCCATTGACCAAACAAGTTGCTCAACCTATCAACCTATAACCTGTTAAACCAATCGATGCGGAAATTTATCCCTTTGCAGTATAGCCAATGGCCAACGGCTAATGGCCAAAAGCCAGATATCCTTTGCAAAATAATGAGATTTGATCTATCTTTGATAAAAAGTTTATTATGAAATATACCCTTGTTATTCTGATCGCATTGCTTTTCGCCGGATGCTCCGGTTTTGATTTCAATAAGTCTTACGAAGTGTCCCGTAAGGCAGCGGATCTGATACGGCAGCAGAATTATGCTGTGCTTGAGGAATTCTATTCGCAGGAATTCAAGACCAGTGAAACCTCTGTTCAGAAAGAAATGAAGTACAAAGCAGTTATGGATGCCGTAGGCGAAGTCCAATCAGTAGAACTGATGGATTCAACAGCCAGTCCCCTGAATGAGAACGGCGAACCGGAATACAATTATAAGTTCAGTTGTAAAAATATGAACGTTGTAATTAAAATTATTATAGTTGAAGATTTCGGCAACTACCTTATCTCATCAATTAGTATACAGCAGGAATAGTATTACTTCATCGCTTCGTTCACAGCAGCAGACTGCTGTTGAGTTTTCTGAATATTATAATTCATTTTAACAAAACCAGGGATGCCACCTCTGAGACGTTTTCTTTCCCGTGTTTCAGAAAAAAGGTATTTGTAATTATCACTTACCTGTGGTAATAATACTGATAAAGTAAGCGAGAGTTCCTTTGCAGAATATGCAAGCTGATATTGCTTTAAAAAAACCGGATTGTACAGGCTATAATAATCAAACGAAGTTTTGTTTTCGCGTTGGGATGAGAGGAATGACGCATAATCGTTTTTAAGTTTTACCATTTCTTCATCAAGTATGGAAATAGCCTGATTGCTGTATTTCAGCAATATTTCTGATTTTTCAGGGACGAGGTTTTCGCCTTTTGTAATATATGATCTTACACGCTTCCGGTAAACAGGGACTTTGACTGCTGAAACGATGTAATGAAAGATATCATATACAGTATTAAAAACGGTAAGACCTATACCGAAGGGCAGGTACGAAGAAAAATCCTCGACAGCTTTAAGTACTTTTTTATCGCTTCCCTGGCTCTGCCGTGGTTTGGGCAGACAGTTTTGAAATCCTCCGATATACGATCCAAAGGTGCCGGCTGCCTGGAACAATGTGTCGGAGGAATATATCTGCCTGTGATACTTCTGATACGAATCAACAAGCTCATTTATCATTGTACTGTCGTTGGTATATCCTGCCGGGTTGAGTTTTTTTCTTTCAAATTCTACAGTGGCAACTGCCTTGTTCAATGTAAGGATCTGGTTGTCGATATCCTCAAGCGCACTGTAAAACGAGTTTGAATGCCTGAGCTGAGAACTGCTGAGAGCGCATCCTGTAAGCGAATACCCTAATAATGCAATAGCTGCAAGTATGCATATCAGACGAAGTATTTCGCGTATTTTATAACTCATTGTTGTATCTGCGTCATTTTCAACGGCAAAACTATAATAATTTTTTGAAAGAATTATAGGATATCAAAAAATAAATCTGAAAACAATAATAAACAATCAATCCCGTATAATACAAGAGTTCAATTAAAAATGAAAAAACTATTTATCTTTTTATGTTTTATTCCGGTATTATCTGTTGCACAAACTCTGAAACGTTCTGCTTTTATATCCCCTAATATTTCTTTATATAATTTTTATAATGGGAGACCTTATGAAATATTTGAATTAAAAGAGTATCTGGGATGTGGAGGTTCATTTGGTTATCGGTTAGAATACGATTCCCCAAAAATCATAAACATTGGAATTTCCTCTGAATATAATCAAGGATATAGTTTTGCTCTTGTTAGATTTTATTCAGAGGAAAGTTGATAAGTTGGATCAATTCTTTGATCAGATTATTAGTGGTGAAGTTTATTTAAAATTAGAAAATGTAGACGATGAGGCAAATAAAATAAGTGAGGTAAAATTGATTGTTCCGGGCGGTACAATGTTT
>CAZEWB010000342.1:4481-4751 GCA_964515655.1 uncultured Bacteroidales bacterium | reverse complement strand
TTATGGATCTCCATAAAGGAACTTTCTCAGTTGTCGAAGGCGGATCAGGCGGCGATTGCCGCACATGCAACAGATTGCGTCTTACTGCTGACGGTTATATAATGCCTTGCCTCTTCAGTGATAAAAAATACAGTGTAAAAGAACTGGGCTGCGAGCAGGCAATTCTGAAAGCAGTAGAACTCAAACCGGACTCAGGGCAGCAGAATAATAACAGGGAATTTTATAATATCGGTGGGTAGTTTATTTATTGGGTCTTAATTGGGGTCGTCT
>CAZEWB010000342.1:0-4471 GCA_964515655.1 uncultured Bacteroidales bacterium | reverse complement strand
TGTGTTGGGTGTGTTTGGTTGGGTTGTTCTTAATTGGGGTCGTCTCAAAACCCCACGTATTGTCATCCTGAGCGTAGCGAAGGATCTAAAGTGCTCTGGTAATGAGATTCTTCGCTCTGCTCAGAATGACAAAGGTGATGGTTTTAGATGTTTTGAGACAGCCCCTATTTATAATAAATGAAAATATCAGCATCTGTCCTGTAGCGGACAAAACAAAACTCAAATTATTTTGCAGCTAACTTTATCGCCTTAACATAAATCTTTACAATGCTTGCCTTTTCCTCTCTTTCAGAAATAGCATTGATGGCGGGCAATAAATCTTTGTTAAGTTTTGTCTTTAATTTCAGTATTTCTCCCAACGCCAAAGCAGCACTCCACCTCACAACTGTCCCGGAGTGTTCAGTATTGTTCAGCAGATTTGAAACAGCATCTTCAAGTTTTGTTGGAAACAGTTTTGCAACATTCCCTACTACGCGTGCCGACTCCCATTTAATTCGCGGTGCTTTTTCAGCCAGCGAAGTACAAACAAAATCAAAACACTTTTGATTTATTATTGATGGATTTTGTTTTGTAGCAAATTCCATTGCCTCCATACATGTCGCCTTTGCAGGATCTATAGCCTGTTGTGCATATTTCAGCCAATCATCTGTTTTCAGTTTGCCATTAATAAGCCATGAAGCAAGGGTTTCGGTCTTTTCCTTGTTCTTGATGTTTTTGTCTTTTAATAAACCGTCGATATCCATATCTGTTTTTTTAAATGTTAACTATTTAAACTCTTCTATAAAACCCTTACGCCACACAATGAAATTAGGGTTTGCAAGATCTTTTTTATTATACAGAAGCGGACTTTTCATATCAGTTTGTGTGATCTCGCAGCCTGCTTCAACAGCAATGGCATGTCCTGCAGCGGTATCCCACTCCATTGTCCTGCCGAAACGGGGATATATATCGGCTTTCCCTTCGGCAAGTTTACAGAACTTTAGCGAACTGCCCCGCGAAATAAGATCGGCTTTGCCAAAGTGTTGTTCCATCATCTCAATAAAATTCTGCGTGTCATCGTTCATGTGCGATCGGCTGGCAACAATCGTAAAATTCTCTTTCTTCGGCTGGCTGTCGAGTTTTACTGAATCCGCAGCCATTTCTGTCAGGTTACTGTATTTTGCAGCATCCTCACCTGAATACATATATGCTCCGAATCCTTCAAGCGAAAAATACAGACGCTTCCATACAGGAACATGTATAACGCCACCGAAAGGTTTGTTATCTTTAATTAAAGCAATGTTTACTGTAAATTCTCCATTCCTGCTTATGAACTCCTTTGTACCATCCAGCGGATCTACAAGCCAGTATTCTTTCCAGTTCTTTCTTTCGGATAAAGGTATATTCCTTCCTTCTTCGCTGAGTAACGGAATCCCGGTATTTGCCAGCATTTCTCCAATGATCCTGTTCGACTCCATATCAGCCTTGGTAAGCGGCGACTTGTCCTCTTTATAAGAAACAGAATTCAACCCTTCCTCATATATCTTC
Source organism: uncultured Bacteroidales bacterium (assembly GCA_964515655.1). Lineage (GTDB taxonomy): Bacteria > Bacteroidota > Bacteroidia > Bacteroidales > GWA2-32-17. Next base: position 2,944 of record CAZEWB010000342.1, on the reverse strand, counting down.
ATTATCGCATCAGAAGCCTTCAGAGCAGCATTCACAGCCACAAACATCATTTCCTTATGATCCATTCGATTTTTTTTACAAATTTAATAATGCTGTTTTTAATAAATAATCTCTTACAAAAATTTAACAGAAGTAAATCCGAAGCACTAAATCCGAACAAGTTTTACCCTTTCGGATTTCGAATTTAAGATTTCGGATTTATTAATAACCTGAGTTCGGGATAAGAAATCTTAAGAAAATAAACACCCGCGCGTCATTGCGAGGGTTCATCACAAATAAATTGCTGTAAGAGAACCCGAAGCAATCGGATGTGGGTGGATTTGTGTGGATGATGAGGGAAGAGAAACGCTTAACAATCCCAGATTTTCCACGCGCAATCCCATCACACAAAGATTGCTTCGAATTGCAATAACGTCAATAATTATACAACATAAATCAAGCAATTCTCGCAATGACGGTTGGGTGTTCTTTGTTTAATTATCAAACCATTAGACCATACTCTTATCCAGAGTTCAGGTTAATAATTTATCAGATGCACCACCGTATCCCCCTGCGTAATGTGTACCGTATCGTACGTCTGGTAGTAATTGCTGTCCTGTTGCAGGTTCTTCTCAATTACCAGATTCAGCCCGCCTGGCACAAAACAAACAGGGATAGTATCATCAACTATTCCGGGGAAATAGAACTGTGTTGATGAACATGTATTCGGAATTCCCTGAGGAATATTAAGGAACTTAAAAGTAAACTCATCCGTAACATCATATGGAAAACTGTTTAAAATATGAACTGTTATCCAGCCGTTTGCAGGTAATGAAAAGCTGTGCGAATATGAACCACCTTCAAGGAGGTCGGGCGAAAACTCGTATTCTGTGGTAAGGTATCCGCTAAAACTTACCCTGATTCTGTAAGAAGTCGCCCTTTCCCTGTCGAACTCAAGGTTGTAATTACCCGAAGCATCTGTAACTTCATATGCAAGGGTAGTAAAAGCCGACTGGTAAGTGGATGCCTCTATTAGTTTTGCCTGTATTTCGACCGTAGCACCGGAAACGGCATGGTTATCCGCAATATCGGTAACCACGCCGTTCACTATGTCCTTTTCAGTTTTCTTTTTGCACGAAATAAATGCAAATGCAATCAGTAAAATGACTGCTGTATACTTCATCCTATCTGAAGATGAAATATAATCCTGCAATAATTCCGAGGCCAAGCAGAATTGCAAGAGTGATCTTGATCCAGCTGTATGGACGTTCACCCTGTACTTCGCCTGTCTGGCCATTTACAAGAAAACGGTATATTTTTTCTTTATAACGGTATGCGCTCACCCAAATAGGCATCAAAAGGTGCTTAAAAGTGATCTTGTCGTAGTTAGTGCTGAGAGTTGTGATCCTCTGATGATCGCCGCCGATATTCTTGCATACAAGTTCGCGAATTACTTTATCCATCTTGATTTTTGCTGTTCCAAAGCCTTCCTTAACATCAACCTGATATGTTTCCGTAACAAAACCGCTGAGGAATTTTTCTTCGTAATTCACCATTTGCTTGAAATCCCAGGGCTCAAGTTTTTCGATATACTTAATGGGCAGTGATTTTGAAGCACAAACCAATACATCATCGAAAAAGTGGGAAACACTGCCGCTTACATAGGTCCATCTGATCTTTGTAACTGTTCTTGTTTTTGTTACCGACTTTCCGTTTTCGGTTGTTGAGTATGTTTCCGTCGTCTGGTAATTATCTCCACGCTGACCGGTGTAATTCGAGTATGTCTGGGAATCGTAAGTCCAGAAAGGAATATAAAGTCCTTTGAGTTTCTCCATCTGAGTAGCGTATTTCTTGAGGTCGGACGGAGCCCACCACAATTTACGCAGCCATGTCTGGAAATTTGCAAAAGCCTTTTTATGGTCGAGCATAAAGGGAATAAGCAGGCTCGGACGCATGTAATTTGACGTTTCGGGCTTTTTCGAAACGAGCACACTTCCGCAGAAGGGGCAAAAATCGCTTACAACATTCGGGGTGAATGTGGTCTTTGCACCACAGGCCGTACATGCTACAGTTGTTATCTCTTCCTTCTTTACAGTATTGTACTGTTCTGAAAGAAACTTATCGAAATCGAGTTCTTCAACAACAGTATCTGCGGTTATTATCTCATTTTCCGTGCCGCATGCTTCACATTTAAGTGATTTGGAGCCAGGTTTAAAAGTGAGTTTGGCAGCACAATTTTTACAGATTACCTCGCTCTGGATGGTATCCTTTAAAACTTCTTCTTCCATATTTAAATGATTATGTTAGTGTTTGTCCGTAATGTCAGTGTTTGTTCTGTAATGTTCGAGTTCAAGGCTTGCGCAGTTTTGAAAATCAAGGAGTTTACTTTTGTAAATGACTGTTTTCAAAACAAGCATAACGCAGAAATCGGACATTACAGACAGACACTATGTTAGCCAATAGGAGGAGGTGGTGGTGGTGCAATCGGAGGAGGTGTCTGCATGAACAACGAAGCAATTTCCGGAGCCTGTGATGCAGGTATCCAGTTTGCAAGTCCTGCTTTCCATACAAGGCTTTCTTTTGTTATCTGGCCGGAAGCGATATATTGTTTTATTGCATTCATGTCGAAAGGACCTGCCTGATTTCCGCCAATCACAACATGGAACTGCATTACAGGAGGCGGTACAGCTGCGGCCTGTGGCTGCTGCTGCTGTTGTTGTTGCTGACCCTGTCCCATAGCGTTGCCCATCTGGTTTGCCATTGCAAAACCCATACCCATGCCCATACCTGCACCTGCCATACCACTTGGATTGTTAGCTGCAGCTACCATTGATTCGGCTGCCTGGAACTGCGTATATTTGCCCAGATCGCCGATAATACCCATACTGCTGCGTTTGTCCAAAGCTTCTTCCACATTCGGCGGAAGCGAAATGTTCGACACAACACACCCAAACACACCCAACAC
>CAZEWB010000341.1:0-4766 GCA_964515655.1 uncultured Bacteroidales bacterium | reverse complement strand
AAATAGGCTGGAAGGGATTTGTTGAAGGCAAGGATTCGGGCGTATATCATGCCACACCGCTATCCCGTTTAAATGCTTCGGACGGCATGGCCACCCCGCTGGCACAGATCGAGTACGATAAAATGTACAAGACCCTTGGCGGCAAACCTGTTCACAATACGCTTGCAATGCACTGGGCACGACTTGTTGAATTGTTATACTCTGCCGAACATTGTCTTGAACTGATACAGGATTCCGAAATAACCAGTAAAGACCTTCGTGCAAAACTCGGCGATATTCCGGGCGAAGGCGTCGGTATTGTCGAAGCCCAACGAGGAACGCTTACGCACCATTACTGGACGGATAAAAAAGGCATAGTCAACCAAAAACCAAACACACCCAACACAGGAGTGGTAGTGGACGGCGGAATTCTTAATCTGGTAGAAATGGCTTTCCGCGCCTACGACCCCTGTTTCTCCTGCGCTACTCACAGTCTCCCCGGAGAGATGCCGCTGATCGTGAACATCCTGAATCCCGAAGGAGAAATCTTACAGAGCATAAAACGGGATTAATTTAAAACAAAAAAGCTTTCAATTTCAATAATAAATAATTAAGATATGCGAACAGGAGTTTTTTTCTGTCAGGTCGAAGAAGGTAAAGCCATAAATATTACGGCCATTGCTAAGTATGCGGCAAACTTACCGGGTGTCGAAACTGTTCAGATACTTGGATTGAAACCCAAACTGGATGCAAAAACACTTTGTGACCTAATAAAGACAAACAAACTTGACAGGATAGTAATAGCAGGCGATATGCCTGGGTATTATAAGCCTGTTTTTACAAAGGCTATGGCCCTGGCCGGTTGCAATTCCGATGAAGTAAAACTTGCATCTTTTCAGGAACACGGAGCCAGCGGTGATATCGCAATGGACCGCGCAAAAGCTACCGTTGCCTGTGCCAATATGGGTGTTCCTTTTTCACTCGTAGCTGTTGCTAAGGGTAATCCGGTCAACCATGCAACACTGGTAATTGGGGCCGGGATCGCGGGAATTCAGGCCTCTCTCGAAATTGCCAATGCCGACAAGGTTGTATATCTTGTTGAACAGACCGGCACTATCGGAGGTCATATGGCTATGTTCGACAAGACCTTCCCAACACTGGACTGCGCCGCTTGTATTCTTACACCAAAGATGGTGGCCGTTGGCCAGCACGAAAAAATACACCTGTTAACCAATTCCCGTGTTACCGAAGTAGGCGGGAACCCTGGTTCTTACAGAGTGAAAATTCATCAGCGTGCCAGGTACATTGATGTTGAATCATGCGTGGCATGTGATCTGTGTGCCGAGGTTTGCCCGGTAAATGTTGAAAGCGAATTTGATTCAAAAATTTCTACCCGCAAGGCAGTTTATATCCCCTTCCCGCAGGCAGTTCCCAATGCTTACCTTATTGATGGAGATAATTGTACCTATATTCAGTCCGAAGGAAAGAAGTGCGGTGTATGTGTGAAAAAGTGTCTGAAAGAATGTATTCATCTTGATGAAAAAGATAAAGATATTGATATTGAAGTAGGCAACATTATCATCGCAACCGGATATGAACTTCTGGACGTAGGAAAAATAGAGCAATACGGATATGGAAAATTTCCCAATGTGCTTACTTCCCTTGAGTTTGAACGATTGACCAATGCTTCCGGAACAACAGGCGGCAGAATTGTTACAAAAACAAAAAGAATAAACAAGCGGACTAAACAGGAAGAATGGGTTCTTCTGCCGGACGGCCTCCCTCCACGCAGCGTGGCCATCATCCATTGCGTCGGCTCAAGAAACAAAAAATACAATTCTTATTGCTCCCGTGTCTGCTGTATGTATTCTCTGAAGTTTGCCCATCTGATAAAAGAAAAGATACCTAATGTCAGCGTTCATGAGTTCTATATTGATATGCGTGCATTTGGTAAAGGTTACGAGGAATTTGCAGAACGCATAAAACACGAGGGCACATTTGTTGTCCGAGGGCATTCAACTTCAGTTGACATGGTAAATGAACAGCTGACCGTAAGGGGCGAAGATATAATGAATGATAAACTTGTGGAATTCAAGGTAGATATGGTAGTTCTTGCCGTTGGCCTTATCCCCGCTCCCGGAAACGAAGACCTTAGCAGGATACTTGGAATATCCAGGGATGCCGATGGATGGTTCTCCGAAATAAATTATAACGGGAATCCAACTGTTACTGAGAGGGGTGGTATTTATGTGGCCGGCATGTGCCAGAGTCCTAAAGACATTCCCGATACTGTTGCCCAGGCCTCGGCAGTTGCCGCAGGGGTATTGGGAAGTATCGCCAATGGCACAGGAACAGGCAATCTGAGCAGCATTACACTCAGCGAAATTGAAGCAAGAGCAAAAAGTATTCACACATCATAAATTATGCTATGGCAGTCAGAATAAATCATAGATTCATTGACGATCTCGAACGCTTCGGCGCCGAAGATGTCAAACTTTGTTATCAGTGTGGTGATTGTTCGGCAGTTTGTCCCCATGCAGATGATATTTTTAAGTTCCCGAGGAAATCAATGCGCAGGTTGCAAATGGGCCTGGAAAGAAGAATTGAAACCACACTTGAGCCATGGTTGTGTTATTATTGCGGACAGTGTTCCGAGCAATGTCCCCGTGAGGCCGATCCGGGTGAAACCATGATGAGCCTCAGGAGATGGTTAATCTCACGTTACGATATCACGGGAATAGCACGGCAGTTTTTCAGATCCAGGATGACCGAAGTTCTTTCTATTATCGGCGTAGCTATACTTACGCTTATATACCTGTATTATTTTTCATTCTCAAAGGGAGATATAAAAATATATGACGGAGAAGGAGCTTTTCTGCCCAGCACATTCATTCATAAATTCGACATTATTGTCGGCCTGATAATGTTGGGATTCCTCGCAATTAATGCTTTCCGCATGTGGTATTTCACAATGATAAAAGGAATTAATGTTCACGTGCCGTGGTGGCTTTATATAAAACATATTCTTGCTTTTCCCTGGCATTTCTTTACCCAAAAGCGTTATGCCGAGTGCGAAAGCAAACGCAAAACAAAGATATTCATGCCATGGTTTATCCATCTTGGGCTGATGTTGGGATACGTCACCATGTTGGTCCTGGTAATGGTATTTATTGAAGCGCTGCAGTCCGGCCCTGAAATTAACTGGAAGGTGCATATTTTTGGATACGCTGCAACAGTTGGACTGATTATCGGAACGATATATTTTATAAACCGCCGGTTCAGTAAGACAACATATGTACAGTATAAAAAATCTCACGGCACCGACTGGGTCTTCGTAACTCTTTTATTTTTAATTGTGATTACAGGTATGGCTCAACACATTTTCCACCGTACCGGCCTTAATGTATATGCCAATATCAGTTACGTGATACACCTGATGTGTGTTGTTCCCTGGCTGCTCAGGATGCCCTTCAGCAAATGGGCCCACCTTGTTTACAGGCCAACGGCAATGTATCTGGCAGCTATTAAAAGGGATGCGCTTGTCAAGCACGAAGCACAGTCAAATTCAAATTCTATTTCAGTCAAGTAAAATAAGTAATTATGGAAAATTGCAGAATCGGCGTTTACATTTGCATGTGCGGATCAAATATCGCTAAAATAGTTGATGTGGAAGCTGTAGAGAAATATATTTCCACGCTTCCCCAGGTCGCACTGGTGCGGACATATAAGTATATGTGTTCAAATCCGGGACAGGAGATGATCGTGCAGGATATCAAAGAGAACAACCTTAACCGGGTTGTGGTAGCCGCCTGCAGCCCGAGCATGCATGAACGTACTTTTCGTGCCGCTCTCGTTAAAGCCGGACTGAACCAGTATTTATTCGAGATGGCCAACATCCGTGAACAATGCAGCTGGGTACACGACGATATTAAAGAAGCCACCATCAAAGCAATGGCATTAACACGTGCTGCCATTATGCGCGTTCAGCTTCACGAAGCACTCGAAAGCATGCAGGTGGATATGTGCCCGAATTCATTGGTTATTGGCGGTGGGATTGCAGGGATGACAGCTGCCCTTGAAATGGCAGATGCCGGATACAAGGTTCACCTGGTTGAAAAAAGCGACAAACTTGGCGGAAACCTTGCCCGCGTGGATCTTACAGCTCCGTACCTTTATTCCGCCCGCGATCTTGTTACAGAACGCATTACGCGTATAATGAATAACAAACAGGTAATTTTACATCTTAACTCAAAAGTGAAAAGCCTGACAGGATTTATAGGTAATTTCACGGCTGCCATTAGTGAACCAAATTCCGATAAGACCAATGAAGTACAGGTTGGAAACGTAATAGTATGTACCGGGTATAAGGAATTTGATGCCTCCCGCATTACACATTATGGCTATGGAAAACTGCCTAATGTAATTACCTCATTTGAGTTGGAAAAAATGATCCGCGCCGGCAAAATAGAAACCAAGGAAGGTAAAATACCTCAATATGTTGCCATCATACATTGCGTCGGAAGCAGAAGCATGGAATTTCACGGGTATTGCTCAAGGGTTTGCTGCATGACTGCGCTTAAGTATGCCCATGAGATCAAATCGGCCAATCCGAAATGTTATATTTCCGACGTCTACATTGATATGCATGCATTCGGGAAAGGACATGAAGATTTCTACAACCGTTCTTCCGAAGCTAAAACACTTTTTCTCATGTACGAAAAAAACGACAGGCCGGTTATTCGCAGAGCAGGCCCGAAAGATGATTGTGAAATGATAATTGAAGTAAA
>CAZEWB010000340.1:0-4767 GCA_964515655.1 uncultured Bacteroidales bacterium | reverse complement strand
GCCAGGTCGAGAGAGAGATGTGCCACCGCCTCCAGAATTCGGTTATTGAAGTTGCCTTGTAAGGCGAGTTGAAGTTAAGCCTCAGCCTGAATCCCAGCAGAAGTGAAACTCCTATTGCAATATCTGTATATCCGCTGAAGTCGCAGTAAATCTGAATAGCGTATCCGTACACTCCCATCAGATTCTCAAATCCGCTGTATGCGCTGGGATCTGCAAATATCCTGTCGACAAAATTCACGGAGATGTAATCGCTGACGATCATCTTTTTAATAAGTCCGTTCAGTATAAGGAACATTGCATGACCGAATTCTGCCTGAGAGAGTTTGTATTTGCGGTATAATTGCGGAATAAAATCAGATGCGCGGACAATAGGTCCTGCAACCAGTTGAGGGAAGTATGTCACATAAAAGGCAAAGTCAAGAATGCTTTTAACGGGCTTAAGCTGATTCCTGTAAACATCAACCGTGTAACTGATGGTCTGGAATGTATAGAACGAAATACCAACCGGAAGAATAATATCGCTGAAACCTAAGGATGTGCCCAGGACGGAATTCGTGAGTATCGCAAGCTGATTCTCCACATGCAGATTAGTTCCGAAGATTGCATTAAAAGCATCCGTATAGAAATATGCATATTTAAAATAAGCAAGTACGCTGAGGTTTACGAAGACACTAAGAATTATCAAAGCCAGTCTTTTCGCTTTCTTCTTTGTCGCCCCAAGTGCAAGGCCCACGCTGTAGTCAACAATTGTGGAGAATATCAGGAGCGAGAAGTAATAACCGCCGGATTTATAGTAAAAGAAAAGGCTGAAAGCAAGAAGGTAAATATTGCGGAGGCTTGTCTTTTTATAGATAAGGGAGAAGCCGGCAAGGGCAATGGCAAAGAAGACCCAGAAATAGAGGGTGGAAAAGAGCATGGGCTCTTTCTCGTTATAAACGAACCAGCTAATTACTCTTTCCTGCCACATTGTTCTTATCGAGATATGCTGACCATGATTTTATAATAGCTTCAAAAAGCAGGTCGCCCTGCAACTGATACCCTTCCTTGTTGAAATGAATTTTATCGCGGATGGCAATGTTGTATTCCATCCAGTCGCGTATGGAATTGGGGCCACCCATTATTGCGTAAAGGTCCCATACTGCTGCCTGTTCCTTTTTTGCTACCCTTCGTATTACGTTACATGCAGTCGGTATATCTGTGTTCAGGTGCTTTCTCTTCCGGTAATGGTCGGGAGGAGTAGTAAAGATAAGTGCAACACCGGGCAACTCTTTCCGGATATTTTCAGCAAAGGTCAAAAGGTTCTGTTCGAACTCCAGGCTGTCCCATTTTGAACCGTAACAGTCGTTGGTGCCAAGAGAGATTATCACAAGGTCGGGAGCGAGGCAGGCTACATCGCTGTTCAACTGGTTACAGCGAAGGAAGCATCTTACATCAGTGCCATTAATCCCAACGGAATTGTAGATTATGCCATCGTCGCCGGATTCCAGAAGCATGCCAAGAACGGTGATCTGCCTCTTTGTTGTATCATCTTTTAAAAAGAACACTGTTGTGCTGTCGACGTATGATTTCGTAATATAATGGTGATAAACGGCCAGACCGACAGTATCACTATTAATAAAATCAAAGCCAGGAACAGACAAAGAAAATGCAGCAGTATCAACGAGCGTCATTATTGTGAATCTGTTGAATTCGTATACGATCGGAAGTTTCCTACGCATCATGAACGACAATGTTGCTGCGCTGTCCCTGGTTGATACGGAAATGCCGGTTATGCCCAGGGTGCACGCAGTGTCCGTCTGCACACACCTGCACGAGGTCCATTCGCCGGTGCATTCCGCAGTATGCAGATAGGAACTGTTTGTCTTTGCAACTTTGTAAGGGAAAATAAGGTTAAGTCCGCCGTTGCATCCCGTAAATGTTTCGTGGAATCGTTGCCTTACCTCTCCCGAAAAGAAGTCGGCCTGAACATGCGAGTCGCCGATGTGTAATATCTTAACTTTTCCTGTGCCCTTCATCTGGCATTCGCTGAGTTTCTGAAAGAACGTATTAAGGGTTGCAGGGTTTTCGGGCATCTCAAGTTTGTTCGCAAAAACATTTATGAAAGGATAGCGCGAATAATCTGCAAACGGAATGTCCTGTGATATTGCAACGGCAGGCGCTATCTGTAAAAAAACTAGCAGAAGGGAAGGGAACAGTACCCTGTTTATTATGGTGATGATATTTTCTGCAGCGTTGTTGTGCATTTTCTATGAGTCCTTTTCTTTAGGATGTTTGCGCATGTATGATTCAAAATCGTACATCATTGCTTTGTACAACATGCGGGCAATTATCTGCGCTCCCTTGTGGTTAAAGTGGGTATAATCAGGACTTGCAAGAGTGGGGTCGGCATCGACCCACGAAGGCATTGAATTCTCGCCGCCCATTGCTTCGTATGTGTCCCAGAAAGCACATCCGGCACGGAAGGCAGCCTTCTTCTGGGCGTCACGTATTTTTATAATGTTTGTAAAACTGACATAATTCTCGCCCACCTTTTTCGACATGTCCGAAACACCGATAACAAGTATGGAGACTCCCGGCGAAGCTTTCTTTAAGAACATAAGCTGGGAATACACCCAGTTCTCGTAAAAAGTATAATCGTCCTGTTCATTTGGAACAACGTTAACACCAAACTGGTAGATTATCAGGCCGACGTTCATCTCTTTGTATACCCTGTTCAGCTGCGAAAAATCCATACGGCCGAAATCGGTTCCCGAACTTCCCCTCATAGGCACATTGTCGAAAGCGATCCCCGTTGATTTGTCGAGATAGATTCCCAGGATGTCGGGGCTGCATTCAGATGTGAACTCTATCTTCACTTCCTGCGGTATTGCTGTTAAGTTCCATTCAACATTGGAATAACCATCGGATGCGGAAATAATATTGAAGGACGAAGGATCTCCGTTAACGGTGAGTTCAGCTATCAGCGGTTTGGTCTGGTTGTCGAACAGAATTTTAATATGGTTGAAATTAAAAGCGTTTCCGTATGATGTTACATTAGGCCTCAATGTGATGGAAGCTTCGTAAGTCTGCTTTGTGGAAGTGTCGGCGGTGATGGGCGAGAATCTTCCGAAAGAGCCGTTCATGCCGTATTTTTTATGATGAACAGTTGTGTCGGTTTTACCATAGATCGTGTATCTGGTCCATGTTCCGGACGATTCCATTTCAACAGGCAGGCTTACATTGCTGACCTTAACAGGCGGAAGGTAGCCCGTGCCGCTTCCTCCGAATCTTTCCTGGAATTTTTGCCGCAGGTAGCATGTCATGCGGTCGCCCTCTATCTGGCTGTCGCCGTAATGTACAACACGTATCAGCCCTTGATTTGCCAGAAGGCTTTCGTAAAACTTCCAAAGCGCTGTGCCCGGACTGTCGGAGAACTGAAGAGGATGTAGGATATCGGCAATGGTCTTTGCAAAAAGTGAATCGGGAATATTACTTAGTTCATTTTCGGTAGAGTCTATCTTTAATGATGTGGAGTCGGCAATGATCTTTGAAATATCAGCATACACGATCTTTTCAGGAAAAAATAATGACTTTAAAGCGGGGAACCGGAAATGCACGTTCCCGATCCTGAATCCATCCACCGGCATTGCCCATGATAAGAGCAACAACAATGAAAACACACATAACAGAAAAAGCAGCGTGCGGAAGGGTTTCATAAAAAGTAGCTGCTATTTCTTATAAATCTTAAGTTTCTGGCCGGGTCTCAGACTTCGGGCATCCGTGATGTTGTTCCATTCCATTATTTCGGTATTGGAAACACCGGGATATTTCTTCGCAATAGACCAGAAATTGTCACCCGATTTCACGGTGTAATATACAAAATCGCCGAGCTGAGGCTTCTCGTTTACTTTTTTGTCATCGGTCTTTTCAGTTACTTTTGTTTCCTGTTTTTCCTTATCGTCTTTCAAGACGGTCTTACCCTTATTAGAGTATATATCGAGTTTCTGGCCTGCGCGGATCATGTTTGAATTCAGTCCGTTCCAGTCTTTAAGTTGCGAAACGGTTACCCCGTGACGCTCTGCGATGCTGCCAAGATTGTCGCCGCTCTTTACTTTGTAAACGATATGGTCGCCGTCCTTTACGCTGTTGCTTAAATATGGCCGACTTATCGAGCGGTTCCTGGGATCCGGAACTTCTGCATAAAAACTCTGGCTGTAAAGAGAGTCGGCATAATTGTAGATCGAGTCCTGCAGTTCAATGAATTTCAGCGTGTATTCCGAAGGCAGGCGTAACGGGAGAGTGTCGTTATATGCAGGGATAATATTCTTGCGATATTGAGGGTTCAGGTCGCGCAATGCTTCGGCGGAAATACCAAGAACGGCCGAGATCTGTCCGAAATGAACCTGTTGCGATATCAGTAGAGTGTCGGTTTTTAACGGGAACTCTATATGATAAGGTGTAATGTTATAATCTTTATAATAATGCATCACATAAAGTGCGGCGACCAGCGCGGGAACATAACCCCTTGTTTCGCGGGGAAGATAATTGTAGATCTCCCAGTAAGATGTTTTTCCTGATCTTTTTATTGCCTTGTTCACATTTCCCGGGCCGCAGTTATATGCAGCAATGGCAAGTGTCCAGTCGTTGAAAATGGTATAAAGGTCGTGAAGATACTCGGCAGCTGCCTGGCTCGAAAGATAGGGGTCGCGTCTTTCATCTACAAAGGAATTTATCTCCAGATCGTATAACCTTCGGAATACACCCAAAAACCCAAACACACCCAACACA
>CAZEWB010000339.1:0-4783 GCA_964515655.1 uncultured Bacteroidales bacterium | reverse complement strand
AAACGTAATCTGGCGGTCACGTCCTGTTGTTTTATAAATGTACAGACTGTGTTTGGAGTTAACATATTTAATTTGGCGGAGTTTTGTTTTCCTGGTTGTCGTCAATTGCTCTTTTCCTTATTCTGCAATTTTTATTTCCATTTTTTTCAGTACGTAAAGGAAATAGCACTGATTCCATGCTGTACAAAAAACTGCTGCCTGTACTTTTTATTATTATGATGATTCTTCCTTTATGGGGTTTAAAATATAGAATCGACAAACCATGGACTTCTGAAAAAAGGACATTAAAAGTCAAGCCAATCTTCAACAAAGAAAAAATTTTCTCATATTCTCACGATTACGAAATGTATTTTAACGACAAATACGGGTATAGGAACCATTTGATATACTGCTACAACTATCTTACGTACAGGATATTCAATCAAAGCCCCCTGCCTGATAAACTTTTTCTTGGCCCGGATAACTGGATGTTCTATTTCAAGTATCCGGAACAGATATTCGATACGCGCTATACGAATGAACAGCTTTTTACAATTAAAGAGAATATTGAAAGAAGATCGCTTTGGTGTAAAGAACAAGGAATACGTTTTTATTTAATGATTTCACCTGAAAAACTGGAAATTTATCCTGAGTTTTTTCCTGATTATGATTCAACTAAAAACAAAATAATTAAAGTTGCACAATTAGAATCATATCTGAAAGATAACAGTTTTTTTAAAATAGTTAACTGCAGGCCGTCTTTGATCAGGGAAAAAAAAATACACAGGTTGTATTATAAAACTGATACTCACTGGAACGACCTCGGAGCTTTCTGTGGCTATAAAGAGTTAATTGAACAGATTAAAACCGACTTTCCACAAATTCCAACGTACGAATTTGATGACTTTACAATAAAGGAATCTGCTCTTAAAACGCCTAATATTGCTATGATTATAGGTGTTGACACTGCATATGGAACAGAAAATTTTCTTGTACCAAAAATTGACGTTACTGCAAAACAGAAGTTCAAACAGAAGTTCAGCCAGGATGATTTTTCTGAAATACTGGTGTATGAAACACCTAATAAATATTTACCTAAGATGATGATGTTCAGGGACTCGTATGGCGAGTATTTAATCAAATACCTGAACGAAAGTTTTCAAAGATCAACCTATGTTTTCACTAATTATATTGATGAATCAATTGTAATGAAAGACAAACCGGATATTCTGATTTACCAATTATCGCTAGGCAGAATGAATTTGTTATTAAAATACTGAAAACATGAAGATAATACTACATCAATCGCTCTTTAAAATTCTTCTCATTCTGATTAGTATTAGTATTACATTCATTATAGTATTTATTTCCATTGAATTTTGTCTTCACGATACAAGCGCGCAAAAGGAGTCCCTGACACTTGAATTATCTGGAATATTTACAAAAAAAGGTGTTATTTCGGTATATTATACAAATAATAATGGCAAATTAAGTAATCTGAAAAAAATGCAGGACGTTTATTATAACGAATCCGGCGCTATGCAGGCAATAAACTTCAATTTGGATACACTGCCCGAAAACCAGCGAATTATTATAGTATTCAACAATAAATGCAGGGATAACCAATACATTGAAAATATCAGCTACTTTTTTCCATCTATAAACAAAAATTATTCATTAAATTGTAATCTGCACCTTAATATCAGTAATAACTATGCAATGTATCCAAAAGAAATAAAGCAGAATATACTGAAAAATAAATTCAATTACCCATTTACCATTATCAGTCCGTCAATACCCAAACTTGATTTTGTTTCAACTCATGAACATATAGAAACACTACTATTTTCACTCTTATTTACATCGATCATAATACTGATAACATACTTATTACAATTCCCTTTTAATATAAAGCAGTTTATGATTATTAACGGTTCGTGGCTAGTTTACCTGATCATATTCTGGGGAACAAAAGATATTGAATTCAGGTCATTTTTTTCAGATAAGTTATCCGCAATCCCCCAAATGGAAATTGGTATGATTATCCCTTATACTGAAAAAATATCTTTAATTATCAATAATCAGAAATACAAACCCTTCAGCAAGGAAAACGAAAATATTATTGAAAGGCTTGTAAACGGATCATCTGAAATCCAGAATTTGGTTTTTCCTTTACCTTGTAATGTCAATATAAGAAAACTAAGGTTATATGTAGGAAGTATTCCTTTCGGCACCAGAGAAATTCATTATATTCGTTTCAGAAAACTGGAAAAGTATATGACGTAGATCTGAAATCAATAAGTACTTTTTTTTCGAAAAGCAACAATATAGGTTCTATCAGAAACGACGGCAACAAGATAACTATTGAGGTCAGCTATCAGAATCCTTTCATTGAAACCGAAAATGATATTTCACAATATATAGATCCGGTTATCAATTACAAGAGCAATTCAGGAGCTACCGTTGTTTTTTCATTTCTTTGTGCTTTATTTCTGCTTTTCTGGCTGGAATCAAAAAGCGGGAGCTTCTGATTAATTCAATATCTTTGCCACAACCTTTTTATTTTTAATGACAATACCTATCATTGTTCTTAACTGGAATAACGCAGATGATACCATTGAATGCGTTAAATCTGCACTCGCTCAGTCATGGCCGGATAAAAACATTCTGGTTGGTGATAATGGCTCTGATGTTGCCGACTACAATGAAGTTGCACGTGAATTATCGGATAACAAATCAGTAAGGATTATCCGGTTTAACGAAAACCTTGGCTTTACAAAGGCACACAACATACTTATCACCGAAGCACTGAAGGGTTCACCTGAATTCATTGCCCTTCTTAATAATGATGCCTTTGCAGAAAAGGACTGGTTAACGAATCTTGTAAAATGTTCCCGCGAAACCGGTGCAGAAATGGTTACAAGTAAAATGATCTCGTACCATGATCACTCTGTAATGGACAACGCAGGGCATTTTATGCTGAATACCGGCGAAATTATTCCTCTCGGCTTTGGCGAACCAGCTGCTGATTATACAACACGTTTTTACAATCTCGGTCCCTGCGCAGGTGCCTGCCTTTATTCATCCGAAATGCTTAATAGAACCGGTCTTTTCGATGAGTTCTTCGAAACCGGATACGAAGATGCAGAACTCGGACTAAGGGCAATTGCAACCGGAAGTATCAGTATTTTTGAACCGGAAGCTGTGGTACGGCATAAAATGGGGGTATCGGTAAACAAGGTAATGAACATCGATTATCTGAAAAAGATACAGTTGAACATTTTCTACACATATATCAAAATATTGCCCGCAGGATACATATTGCTGAATATTCCCTTTATCATTTTCAGGTTTTTTGCCATAGTTTTAATTGACATCATCTTCCTGCGGGTAAGGTTCCTTAAGATGATCCTAATTTCGCATTATGAATTTATAGTAAAAGTATCGGGAACCGCATTCCGCTCACGCAGAAAAGTTCGTAACAACCAACTTCCAAAAAGGCCGACCTGTTTTTTCGTGAAGAAAACCATGTTCTTTCTTGGATTCGATATAAAAAGGTTTTTAAAATACATTATTCTCGGAAACAAAACCCAGTACGAAAAGTTATGCAAATAGTAATTATAGCCGATCCATTCGAAAAACAGTCAGCGGGAATACACCGTTATACTGTAGGCATGATAAATGCTCTGGCAGATAATTTACCTGACGTTAAAGTAACCGCTATAGTATCTTCAACTGCTTTTCCGAACAGCAAAGTGGAATCGGTATTTGTACCTCATGTTTTTTCATTCCTTAAGAACGACCCCATCAGGAAACTTCACAAAATTCCCCGAATAATTAACAGGATTAAACCTGACATTGTTATAGAGCCTGCACATTTCGGACCGTTAAGGATCGCAAAAGGCATAAAGCGGGTGACAGTTATCCACGATCTTGTTCCCGTCGTCAGACCTGAATATTCCCGGACGATCAGTTCAATTCTGCAACGGATGTTTTTGCCGGGCATCCTAAAAAAAACCAATGTGATAATTGCAAACTCAGAATTCACTAAAGAAACTATTATTACAAAATACCCCTTTTGCAAAGAGAAAGTACATGTAGCCTACCCCGGCACTGAATCTTCGTTGAAAGCAGGTGATTGGGACAACAGATTTGTTTCGGGAGTTATTCCCGGAAAATATTTTCTTCACGTAGGAACAATTGAACCACGCAAAAACATAAACACCCTGCTTGATGCCTTTGCAATAGTTAAAAAGAAAAGTAACGATCATGCACTCAAACTTGTTTTGGCCGGTAACACCGGCTGGATAAAGGGCAACTTCACACACCATCTGAAAAAGTATCCTTACCATGATTCAGTAATTCTTACAGGACACGTTCCGGACGAAGCGATACAGATGCTGTACAAATATGCCGTTGCCCTGGTATTCCCGTCTTTTTACGAGGGATTCGGGTTCCCACTTGCCGAAGCTATGCATCACTCCTGCCCTGTAATCTGCTCAGACATAAGAGTTTTTCATGAAATTTCAGGAAATAATGCATTGTTCATTGATCCCGACAGCAAGGAAGAACTCTCTGATAACATGTTTAAAATTCTGGTAAACGATTACACTTCATTCATCAAAAAAAAAGCACATTTACACATACAAAAATATTCGTGGAAAAATTATGCACGTAGTTTATCAGTTATTTTAGGGGTTTAATAAAAATTTTGTAGTAACTTGATTGTTAATAATTACTTTTGCATTTTGAAATTATGAACAATCAAGTTACTACAAAAACAACCCCAAACACACCCAACACA
>CAZEWB010000338.1:0-4790 GCA_964515655.1 uncultured Bacteroidales bacterium | reverse complement strand
TCACAGATATTTGTGAAGATTTAGATCATAATATTTGGATAGGAACAAATTCAGACTTAGGAAGATTTGATGGCATTTCCTGGACTTTTTATACTAGTTTAAACGGGATGGTATGTGATGGGGTTAGGGCTTTATGTATTGATGAAAGCAATAGAGTTTGGATAGGAACTTCATTTGGATTATCTGTGTTTGACGGAACTTCATTTGTGAACTATACAACTTCAAATGGGCTAAGTTCTGACTTTATACATGATATTGCTATTGATAAAAACAATGTTAAATGGATTTGTACCCGTTATAACGGGATTTGTAGTTTATCTGATACAACCTGGTCGTATTATAATTTTAATGATGGTTTACTTGACAACGAAGTTTATTCTATTTGCATTGCTGAGAATGGCGAAAAATGGTTAGGTGTAAGGGGCGGAGTATCTGTATTAAGTGATGGTGGTGCAGGGCCTTTTCATATTGGCAACAGGATCATAAGGGGACACATTTATAATGATGCAAATTGCAATGGCATAAAAGATAATAATGAACAGGGATTACCATCAAGACGGGTTGTGTTAAATCCAACCGGGAATATTGCAACAACAAACTGGAATGGTGATTACTTTTTTTCGGTAGATACCGGCATATATTCAGTAACATGGCAACCTGATCTTTATTGGTATTTAACGTCTGACAGTAGTTCATACAGTATTAATGTAAATGATTCTGTAAATCTCTATTCGGGATATGATTTCGGAATTTATACAAGATTAAACGTTAATGATGTAAGCGTTGATATTGCAGGCACTCAGCCAAGAGTTGGTTTTGAAACGGTGTACTGGTTAAATTATTCAAATCTTGGATCGGTCACGAAAAACGGAACAATAAATTTTGAATTTGATTCAGTTTTGACCTTTATCAGTTCCACACCTACCCCAAATTCAATAGCCGGAAATACTTTATTGTTTAATTATGATACATTGGCATCTCAGGAAAACAGACAAATACAGGCTATTTTTCAGGTGCCCGGTTTTCAATATCTGGGAGATACTTTAACAGGACTTGTGTCAATATCGCCTTTCGTTAATGATACGAATCTGATAAATAATTTTGATACATTAACTCAGATCATAACCGGGTCCTTTGATCCCAATGATAAAATTACAGACCCTGCCGGATACGGCCCGTATGGCTATGTTTTGCATAATACAGAACTTGAATATACAATCAGGTTTCAAAATACCGGAACAGATACAGCCTTTTTTGTCCAGATACTGGATACCCTTGATTTAAATTTAGACATTTCAACATTCAGAATAATCGGAAGCAGCCATCCAATGACATATTCAATAAATGGGTTGAACCGGGTATTATTCACATTTGACAATATATTATTACCCGATAGTACAACAGATTTGATT
Organism: uncultured Bacteroidales bacterium; assembly: GCA_964515655.1. GTDB lineage: Bacteria > Bacteroidota > Bacteroidia > Bacteroidales > GWA2-32-17. The sequence continues at coordinate 3,378 of CAZEWB010000338.1, read as the reverse complement.
GGAAGTAATGGCTTTGTCAAATATAGTATCCGGCCATATAACAGTTTGCCGGAAAATACAGTGGTTACAAACGAAGCATATATCTATTTCGATTTCAATCCTGCAGTTATTACAAATGAAGTAATAAATACATTTGTAAGCGTCATTCCTGTTTCAGCAGATGAAATTATAAATAATAATGATGTCCTTATCTACCCAAATCCAACAAATTCAATAATAAATATTACTGCAGGTAGTATTATTGACGAAGTTAAGATCTGTAATATATACGGGCAGGAGAAGATGGTTTTGAAACCTAATAGTAATAAGTCAAAAATTGACATTAGTGCATTACCTGGTGGTTTGTATTTAATAATTACTTACAGTGATCATTCCAGTATATCTAAAAAAATTATTAAGAAGTAGCCCGCCACCCACCCCGCGGTTTGTCCCCCGACAAACCGCATTACGGGTGTACATATTGTATTATCAATGTTCTCCCCTCTGGTTCGTCAGGGAACGAACCATTGGAGAGGCATTAAACAATTGAAAATAAACTTGACTCTTGTTGCTGTTTGTTGTATTTTTGGAAAAAATAATCGTAAAAGTTGAAGCAGTCTACCTAAAATCCACAAATGGATCACCACAAATATGAAGCGAGACCATTAATGTGCAAGGTAAAAAGACACAGCGGACAGACAAGAAAACCAACATAGAAAAATGGATTGAAAAAATAAAAATGGAGATCAGCTACCATTAGAAAAACGGGGCGACACTACTAAGCCATACAAGTAGAGAAACTAATAAATGAATAAAATGAGAAAAATTTTCACAATTGCAATTTTAGCATTATCAATTAATGCTTTTGCTCAAAATGAAGTAGGAATTGTTTCAGAATTTCACAAAACACACTTCGGACAGATTTTATTCTGTAAAATACCATCACCGGATTTAACAGGGACTCCGGAATTTAGCACTTCTTTTAACGTCAAGGATGATATAACCGGCTGTGTGTATTTAAAGCCTAATGGGTCAGATATCCGCAAATACAATGGCAGAATTACTATTATCGAGAATGATTTCAAGTACACCATTCAGGGGGAGACTATTAATAATAAAGCTGCTTTTAATATAAAAATTCTTAGTTCTGGCAGTGTTGTATCAAACGATTTTTCAAATTATGTGGTTTTACACCTTGAAGACGGAGCTTATAAAATCCGTATTGAATTGTGGGACAGTGAAGATGCCAAGAGTGTAAAAGATATTATTGGCATAGGAGAATTTACTTTAAATAAAGGCGGAGCGCCAACCGAAAATTTTGGCAGTATTCAGGCAGGGATGGTCAATGCAACGCTTGAACAACAGGCTCTGAAAACCATAAATGCAAAGGCTACAAGTGAGAATTGGACTGAAAAATATACCAAAGCAAAAATTGTATCCACAAGCTGGGAGGTCGAAAAGAATGAAATAACCGGTGTTATCATTTGCCGGAAAATATACATGAAATTATTAGGTGTGTGGCCGGACGGAAAATGTCAGGTAGTAGATATGGGTTTCAGACAAGATTATGCTGGAGGCAAATATTCAAGTACACTTCAATATCATAGTATTGGAGAAATGAAGTTAATCATTTGTGATTAATATGTTGATATTTGTTTACTGCTGCAGCTTGTAAATGGATAACTCTACATTTCCTCCGCTTCAGCCTGTTCCTTAGCCTTTTACACAACCGGTAAATATTTTTTTCTTACTATTAAGAAATTAATTTATTTTTGAGAAAAAAATCAGACTATGGAATTTGAACTTTGGCATATATGGGTAATTGCAGGAGTATTACTTCTTGTTCTTGAGATCTTCACTCCTTCGTTTGTTGCCGGCAGTTTCGGTATAGGCGCTATATTGACTGCGCTGGTCGCGGTATTTACCGGCAATGTGAATTATCAGATACTTGCCTTCTGTGTGTTTTCTGTTTTGAGTTTTGTCCTTATACGTCCCTTTCTTAAAAAGATCGAAAAGAAGGAAACACCTACGAACATGGATTCTCTTATGGGACAAACATTAATTGTTGCCGAGGAAATAGGCCCGGATGTAAGCATCGGTTATGTTAAAGCTGATGGCGATATGTGGCGTGCTGTTTCGATTAACGGCGAAGTAATAAAACCAGGGGAAAAGGCAAAAGTTGTCCGCATTGACAGTAACACACTTTACGTTGAGAAAATTTAACCAATAAAACATAAAACTATGGGTCCAGTAACAGTAATTCTGATCGTAATTGTATTCTTTATCCTGATCTTCGCATTATCGGGACTAAAGATCGTTCAGCAAAGTGAAACAATGGTAATTGAAAGGCTTGGTAAATACAGCCGCACTCTGCATTCAGGTATAAGTATAATATGGCCGGTGATTGACAAACCAAGGGCCATTGCATGGAAGTATACCGTTGAAGATTATCAGGGAAACATCCGCTCGTTGTACAGGTTCAAGAGCAAGATCGACATGCGTGAAACGGTTTATGATTTTCCAAAACAGAATGTTATCACAAAAGATAATGTATTGGTGCAGATCAATGCCATGATCTATTATCAGATAACCGATCCCGTCAAGTCGGTTTACGAAATTGAGAATCTCCCGCAGGCTATAGAAAAGCTTACACAGACGACATTACGTAACATCATCGGCGAAATGGAACTCGACAACACCCTTGTTTCACGCGATATAATCAACTCAAAACTCCGTTCAATACTCGACGAAGCCAGCAACAAATGGGGCGTAAAAGTAAACCGTGTTGAACTGCAGGACATCAATCCCCCTACCGACATCCGTCAGGCAATGGAAAAGCAGATGAAGGCCGAACGTGACCGTCGTGCAAAGATTTTAGAAGCAGAAGGTTTAAAGACCTCACAGATACTCGAAGCCGAAGGGTTCCGCGAATCAAAGATCAACCAGGCAGAAGGGGAAAAACAGAGCCAGATACTCCGCGCCACCGGTGAAGCCGAAGCACGCATACGGGTTGCAACTGCGGAAGCAGAAGCGATCCTGAAGATCAAAGCCGCTATCGGAGATACCAGTAATCCCGTAAATTACCTTGTCGCCCTTAAGTACATCGAAGCGCTTAAAGATATGGCAAGCGGTAAAGAAAGCAAGACCGTTTTCATTCCCTACGAAGCTACCGGAATTCTGAGTTCCATCGGCGGTATTAAGGAAATGCTGGGCAAGTAATTCTGTCTTTTACACTGATCTTACCCATAATATTTAGACACGAATTTACACTATTTGTCATTTTAGACACGGATTTCACGAATTTACACGAATTAGTGTCTATGCGTCCAATAGCATGAAATTCCTATGTGTTATTTAAAGTGTGGGAAGCACGAGGCCGGGAGTTGGCAGTAGGGAGTT
>CAZEWB010000337.1:1721-4818 GCA_964515655.1 uncultured Bacteroidales bacterium | reverse complement strand
TACATTTTTCATTAGTCGGCAGTTGCCAGTCAACAGTCAGCATAATTGCCAATTGTCGACTGAAGATTGCCGACTTTAAAATGTACAATTTTATCCCGTTTGCAGTATACCAGTTGCTACTTTAAAAGGTTTTTAATATGTTTGTTTAATTAATCTGGGTCCTAAATCAGAGATGTTTCTGATTTAATCCCGATGTGAAAGTATGTTTATGTCAAAGGCAATAAGGATAAAAGAATGGATGGCCGAAGGAAATCTGATCTTCTTTGCGGGAATTCTTCTTGCATTTGTCCTGCCTTTCGGGAAAGCATACGTACCTCCCTTTATCGGATTGTTTGTACTTTCAGTGATCATTTCTCCGGGATTCGGACGCATTTCACTTAAAGGGATCACCAGAAATTACCTGATCTTCTTTACTTTCTTTTATGTCTTACATATCATAGGACTTATATGGACCGGGAACATGAAATACGCATTCTCCGATCTCGAGATAAAACTTTCTATGCTTATCATTCCTTTGGTATTTCTGTTTTCGCCCGGCAAATATTTTAATGCAGGATTTATCAGGGGAATTTCAGTTTCCTTTTTCATTGGCTGCTTTGTTTCGCTGCTGATAAGCGGATTCTTTGCTCTTAATCTTTATAACGAGACCGGTGATATTTGTTCTTTCTATTACAGCACATCTTCCTATTTCATGCATACATCTTATATAAGCTTATATATTGTATTTGCCCTGTATGCATTGTATACGCATAAATTTAAGCATTCTGCTACCTTTTATGTTCTTTGCATTATGGCAGTTTTCCTGATATTTTACCTGAACCTGCTGAGTTCCAAAGCAGGATTTATGACTTTTGCATTGGCAATGGTTATTATCCTTATTGAAATTTTATTAAAAAGAAAGTGGAATAAATTAATTGTGACTTTCGTTATTCCGGCAGTTGTTTTTGCCGGAAGTCTTTATTTCTTTCCGGTAAGCGCTTCAAGGGTATTGAGAGCTGTAGACACTCTGGGAAATTCAGATTCCGAATCGTTTAAAAAAGGCGAAAGTACAGCAGACAGAGTATTGATATGGAAAGCTGCACTGGAACTTTCAAAAGAAAATGTTTTTATCGGAACAGGTACCGGTGATATTAAAGACGAACTAATAAAAACATACAAGAAAAAGGGACTGGTATATCCGGTTCAATTTAACCTTAATGCGCACAATCAGTTTCTGCAGTCATTTATTGCACTTGGAGCCCTTGCAGTTATCCTTCTGCTGACAATTCTGATAATACCATTATGGCTTTCTTTCAGGAAGAGGAAATGGTTGTATTTTGCATTTATATGTTTCTTTACATTTAATATTCTTGTTGAATCAATGCTCGAAGTTCAGGCCGGTATTGTATTTTTTACTTTCTTTAATATTATTTTGTGGATCGATCTGAATAATAATCCTGAATAAGCCCATATTGCGCAATAGAATAAATAAAGCCTTAACCACCTCCGTTGTATCCCTTTATAGCAGGGCAAGTCCAATGCATAAATGCATCTCAGCCACAATTATGATTTGATTTTAAAATCCAATATAAAAGCATCAATTTCCAAACAAACCCAAAATAACAAACACAAATATCAAAACAGACTTAGTTTTGAATTTTAATTCTTTGAAGTTTGAATTTGTAATTTGTTTGAAATTTGCTTTTTGTATTTTGTTTTTTTGTTAATTAATGTTGCAATATTTAGTTGTCACTACACTAGAATAACACACCGATAGAGATACCGGCATCGAAATATGCCTCGGGCCTGTTATAAGGTATGGAAATTCCGTACCGGAATGACACAGAAACGTTTTCAGACGGTTTAAAGTAGACTTTTACTCCTGCGCCCGAGAGTATGTTCAGCATTTCTTCATCGCTGAATACGCACTGAGCTCCCAGCAGGTTAATGTAAGGAGCTACTTCCATTTTCTCTTTTGGATAGAAGTGGTAACTGACACCTTCGGGGACCATGACACAAAAAATTATTGCTTCGGGATCACAGGCAAAAGGTACTGCAAGCCATGCCAGGGGAAAATGGAATGTAATATCACCATCGGGCGATTGCCCGTAACCAAGATTGTAATTAAAAGCCCATTTGTTGGAAAGAAAATATTCTCCTTCTAAACCGGGTGAGTAATAAATATTGTCCCTGATCGTACTTAAACCACCGCCGATATTTAATCTGAAATCGCCTTTATCCTGCGCCTGTGTATATGAGAATGCCAGCAGGAAAGCGGAAATGAATATTATTCTGTTTTTTGCGGATTGCATGTAATTTATACGTTTTATTATTGTAAAAAGTTATAATTACTTCAATGTTTGATGCAAAAATCAGGCCTAAATTGATTAAAAACAACAGTTCAAATGTTGAATTATTTAGTTGTGGTTATTGGTCATGGTAACGTTCGAAGCTATGCACAGGTGGGCATTCTTGCTTGCACTGTCCTGTCAAACCGCTATAAATATTATTTGTTGCAGTATTTGTCATGTTGTTTCCCAAGCCCACATTGGGCATAGGTGGTGTTATGGGCTGGTTTTCATTTCTTTCCATTTGTGATGTTAGATAGTTAGAACCTTTATCTTAGTTGATGACAAAACCAATAACTGAAAATTCATTCAGCAATTTTAATTCACAGAAATAATACAACCCTTATATTCTTCAGTAAATTTGACTCTATTTTTATAAATCTTCCCAGTCGAGGTAATAACATACCAATCTTTTCCGCTTGCTGCAATCATGCTACCTGCCCCATACCCTTCGTCTATTTTTACATCGTTCTTGTAAACAGTGCCAGAACTGGATATCGCATACCAATCATCCCCAGCACCAGCAGCAATAAAGCAACCCTTATATTCTTCAGTAAATTTGACTCCGTTTCTGTATACTTTTCCGGTTGATGTGATTACATACCAGTTTTTGTCATTAACCGCAATCATGCTTCCTTCTCCATACCCCTCGTCTATTTTTACATCGTTCTTGTAAACAGTACCTGAGCTGGATATTGCATACCAATCATCCCCTGCACCAGCAGCAATAAAGCAACCCTTATATTCTTCAGTAAATTTGACTCCGTTTC
>CAZEWB010000337.1:0-1621 GCA_964515655.1 uncultured Bacteroidales bacterium | reverse complement strand
TTCCTTCTCCATACCCCTCGTCTATTTTTACATCGTTCTTGTAAACAGTACCTGAACTGGATATTGCATACCAATCACCCTTTTGCGCTACTGAAGATAATTGGACAAAAACAAGCAATACAATAACCACAATAAACGAATAAATTATTTTTGAAGTTCTCATTTTAAATATTTTTTTATTTTCCTACTCATGTGGTTTTTCGGTATCACCCCGTTTTTTGAGTGGTTTCTGGTCTCCACTTTTTATTTTTTGTCTGTCCGCTATGTCGTTTTAACTTGCCCATAACAAGTCGATAATATCAACGAGTTGATGTTATCGACTATACCTGGAACTATGACGAGACATAAACACGCAGCACCACAGAACATTATCGACTTGTTGGCGTTTTTCATTGATTTTATACGTTTAAAAAGATTAAACAACCTTTTACTAAATACAAATATAAACTATTTCGCGTAATTGCCAAAATATTTTCAAACATCACCTTACTTATCTCACGGACTCTTTATCTGAAAAAAAAGTAAATCGGAACCAGGGGTGAAACTCCATCTTTATAATTCCACCGCACTAAATGTTAAAAAGCCAAGACAAAAAACAACCCCGTCACAAAGGGCGGATCTATTTGATCCGGAAGGAATATGTTTAACTGAATTCCAATATGGATTTTCTGATGATCTCAACAGCTTCTTTAATCTGCGCTTCGTTGATCACGAGAGGAGGTGCAAAACGTATGATATGCTGGTGGGTGGGTTTTGCAAGCAGTCCGTTATCGCGCATTTTCATGCATACATCCCATGCTTCCTTACCGTTCCTGGGTTTAATTACTATCGCGTTCAGAAGGCCTTTTCCACGAATAACAGAGATCATATCCGAATTAATATTTTTCAGTTCGGCGCGGAACAGTTCTCCCATTTTAGCAGCATTATCGGCAAGCTTTTCATCTCGGATAACTTCGAGAGCGGCAATGGCTACTTTTGCTGCAAGTGGATTTCCGCCGAAAGTTGAACCATGTTCGCCGGGTTTTATTGTAAGCATTATCTCGTTGCTTGCAAGTACGCAGGAGATGGGATAAACACCGCCAGAAAGAGCTTTGCCAAGAATGACCATATCGGGTTTGATCCCTATATGATCGCATGCCAACAGTTTTCCTGTACGGGCGATTCCGGTCTGTACTTCGTCGGCAATGAAAAGAACATTGTTCTTTTTGCAAAGATCAAATGCCTTTTTAAGATAACTGTCATCGGGAACCACTACGCCTGCTTCACCCTGTATCGGCTCGACCATGAAACCGATAACATTGGGGTCACCTATCTCTCTTTCGAGTGCCTCGATATTGTTGTAAGGTATCTGGATGAATCCCGGAGTGTACGGACCATAATCCGAATAGCCGTCAGGATCGGTCGAGAAAGAAATGATAGTTATTGTACGGCCATGGAAATTTTCGCGGCATGTGATTATTTTCCCTTCGTTCTGGCGTACGCCCTTTTTCTTGTGTCCCCATTTGCGGCAGAGTTTAAGGGCTGTTTCAACGCCTTCTGCTCCCGTATTCATCGGCAGCATTTTGTCGTAGCCAAAGAACTTAGTGATGAATTCCACAACAAACCAAACACACCCAACACA